>CAXGYE010000144.1:0-4530 GCA_964013865.1 uncultured Flavobacteriaceae bacterium | reverse complement strand
GTTCATGGTAAGATTTGGGGCAAAAAGGAGGAATTTATTCCTCCTTTTTATTTTTAGAAAGGATCCACATCAAAATTGACACGCGTGCTTCGAAATGCCGCGATAGCTTGGAAGCTAACATACGTCCGATTCAAAAGTTTTTTTACTGCTTTAGCATTCATCTCGTGATCGATCTTGACAAGTAATTGTTTATGATAATAATTCCTTACTCGTGCCACGGCTGGAAAAGCTGGGCCTAAAACGGAACCTTTGTAGGTCTGTTGTACCACATTTGAAAACCATTGAGAAGCTGTATTCACCGTCTCAAACTGACGGCTTTTAAAAGTGATTCGGATCATTCTGTAATAAGGAGGATAGCGATAGCTTTGGCGTTCTTTTTTTTGAACCTCAAAAAGTCCTTGGTAATCGTGTGTTAAAACTTGTTTTAGCGTAGGGTGATCCGGCTGAAAAGTTTGAATCAAAACCTTTCCTTTTTGATCTGAACGACCTGCTCTACCAGCAACTTGACACAACATTTGGTAACTGCGTTCGTGTGCTCTAAAGTCTGGAAAATTGAGTACGTGATCTGCATTGATCACTCCGACGAGCAATACATTTTTAAAGTCCAGACCTTTAACGACCATTTGAGTTCCTACCAAAATTTGAATACGCTCTTGGTCGAAAGCTTCAATAATTTTATCGAAATCCCATTTCCCACGAGTACTGTCCCAGTCCATTCTTCCCACCGTGACTTCGGGAAAAAGTTGGTGAACTTGTTCTTCAATTTGCTGGGTACCAACCCCCTTGGTGGTCAATGTGGCCATCCCACAAGCGTGACACTGGGCGGGCATTGGAATGTGATATCCACAATAGTGACACCGCAATTGATTTTGGGTTTGGTGGTAGGTTAAAGAAACGTCACACTGGGTACACTGGGGGGAATGACCACAGCTTAAACACTCCAGGATGGGGGCATATCCCCTTCTGTTCTGAAATAAAATTACTTGTTTACCAAGTTCTAAAGTTTCCTTTATAGCGTGGATTAAAGTAGCTGTAAACATTCCTGTAAGGGTCTTTTTACGATGGGCTTCTTTGAGGTCCACGAGCTCAATATGAGGCAAGGCGACTCCACCGTAGCGCTCTTTCAGTTGTACCCAGCCATACTTTCCATTTCGCACATTTTCCGAAGTCTCTATGGAGGGGGTAGCTGAACCTAAAATCACTTTGGCGTTCATTTGTTGGGAAAGGTATATTGCACTATCACGCGCATGATAACGCGGGGCGGGATCGAATTGTTTATAGGAGTTTTCGTGTTCTTCATCTACAATCACCAGACCCAAATCGTGGAAGGGTAATAATACGGCTGAACGTGCCCCAACAATAATTTGTCCCTCGGGATTCCCTTCTAAAACTTGATTCCAAACCTCGGTGCGTTCGTGTATTGAAAATCGGGAGTGGTACACCAAAACTTGATCGCCAAAACGCGCAGCCAAACGGCTTACGATTTGAGAGGTCAAGGAGATTTCAGGGAGTAAGTAGAGTATTTGTTTCCCTGCTTTTAGTTGTGCTTCAATCAAGCGGATATAAACTTCTGTTTTACCTGAAGCAGTGACGCCTTCAAAAAGTACAACAGATTGATTCTCAAGATTTTTTTCTAATTCCAAAAAAGCCTGTTGTTGAGCTGGAGATAGTTCTTTCTTCGTGTGTAGCTCTTGCACTTTTCGAATCAGTACACGGTACTTTTCTTGGTAACTCTCGTTGAGTATTTCTTTGTCAATTAAACTTTTAATTTGAGAACTACTGGCTTGGGCTTGCTCCTTTAATTGAGACACTTCGTGCCATAGATCCAAGGCTTTTCCTTCACTCAAAAGAGCCATTAGAACTCGCTTTTGTTTGGGCGCCCTTTCCAAGTCATCAAAGAGTTCTTGGAGTTTTTTTTCTTGTTGGTATTTTTTTTCTAACTGTACAACGCGAACTTTTTTAGGTTTAAATTTTTCTTCAAGCCTTTGGTGGATTAACGCTACTTTTTTTTCAATCATATCCACAATAAGAGGCATGACATGCTTACGATCGGTAATCTTACTGATTTCCTCTAAAGTGAGGTTTTGCTTTTGCAAGGCTTCATAAATCAAAAATTGAGAATCGGAAAGGGAATCCAATTGCTCTTGAGTGGCTTCACATTTTACGATACTACTTTGACTCTCTATTAATAAGGCAGCTGGCAAACTAGCACGAAGCACTTCTCCCTGGGTACACATATAATACTCCGAGATCCATTCCCAAAACTTCAATTGATCTAGAGTTATCACAGGAGCATCATCCAAAATCATTACGATGGATTTGGGTTCATAGGTTTGTGGAGCTACCTGATGCACACGTTTTACTACCGCTGTGTAAATTTTTTGTTTTCCAAAAGGAACAGCTACACGAAATCCAGGACGTAAAGTGGCAGCTTCATCTTTTGCTAGGCTGTAAGTATAGGTCTTGGGTAGAGCCAAAGGAAGGATCACATCAATAAAATTCAGTGACACTTCATTCTTCATGGGGAGTCACCTTTGGTTCCCTTTTAAATCGTGTCAAGGTTGCATTCAATTCAAATCCAAGAAGTAGAATATTGGAGTTGATCCAGATATAAAGTAAAAAGATTAGGAGCGCCCCTATGGATCCGTACAACTGATTGTAAGTGGAAAAATTATCGATATAAATTCCAAAGCCATAGGTCGTCAAAAAGAACAATAAAGTAGTCATCAGTGCGCCAGGAGTAAAAAATTGACTTTTTCTTCCCTCTGCTGTTCCAAAAAAATATAAAATACTAACAGTAATGTATATAAACAATCCAAAAAACGCGATTTGCCCAATCCGAGTCCATCGGATCTCAGAGGGAATTAGCGAATTTAGGTTGTTTAAAATATAGAATTCAAAGTAAAAAAAGATGATGACTGCTAGCAGTGAGAGAAAGGCTAAAAGCACACTTATAGCGACAGAAAGCAGATACTGTCTAAAAAAGTTTCGGGAAAAGGTCACGTGATAGGACCCTTCAAAGCTTCCAAAAATAGCTGAGACTCCACTGGCAGATAAAATAATGGAAAGCACAAAAACAGAAGACAATAAACCTCCTCTGGGTTTGTTTCGAATGTCTTCAAATACATCTGCAAAAAAAGTCTGGGTTTCGGAAGGTAAAAACAACTCGATATAATTCAGAAACGTTTGATCAAAGTTTTCAATTTTTATGAAAGGAATTAGATCGATAAAGGGGATTAGATTTAAAACAAACAGTAAAAAAGGAAACAAGGCCATAAAAAAACTATACGAGATACTCCCAGCCCTAGAGGTTAATGCGCCTTTGACAATTCCAATACTATACATTTCCAACAAATCATAGAGAGAAAATCCATAAAAACCAGGAGGTTTTATGGCTCTAAGGAAAAATACAACGGACTTAACAACAGGAAGTTGTAAAATTTTTGACATGACGTGATTCTGTATAACCCTACAAAGATAAAAGGCTAAATCATATGATGGGTTAAATCCCAAAAAAATCCAAAGGCTTTGTAACTTCGCATTATGGAAATTCAATTGCTCTGTATCGGAAAACCGGATCGATCATTCTGGACTGAAGCGTTGGAACAATACGAAAAACGCTTGCAGCACTATGTCAAGTTTTCTTTGATTTACCTAGCGGATGTCAAATCTTCAAAGAAGACTGATCCTTTAAAAATAAAGAAAGAAGAAGCCAAACAGCTTCTTCAAAAGATAAAACCAGGAGATACGGTCATTCTTTTAGATGAAAAAGGAAAGGCATTCAATTCTGTTTCTTTTTCAAAAGAAATCGAAAACCATATGATTTCTGGAAAAAAGAGAGTCCTTTTTATCATAGGAGGTGCCTATGGTTTTTCAGAAGAACTTTACCAAAAGTTTCCTCAACGCTTGGCACTTTCCCAAATGACTTTTTCTCACCAAATGGTACGTCTCTTTTTTTGTGAGCAGCTCTATCGTGCATTTACCATACTGAATAACCACCCTTATCACAACGCCTGATGAAATATCAATTACTATTCAAAATCAGACAGCAGCTTGACAATTTGAATGTTACACTAGGATACTTAACAAAGTCAAAACCAAACCATTTTAAAAACAAGTCACAGTAACAGATGAAACTAATTTTTGCCACACATAATAAAAACAAGGTAGAGGAACTCAATCTACTGGTACCCAAACCCATTTCACTCTTGAGCCTAGAGGACATCAATTGTTTCAAAGAAATTGAAGAAACTGGAAGCACATTGGAAGAAAATGCAAAAATTAAGGCGGGCTTTGTTTATCACAAATACGGATTGAATTGTTTTTCAGATGACTCGGGATTGGAGATAGAAGCTTTGGACGGTGCGCCAGGGGTCTACTCGGCACGGTATGCAGGATCTGAGAAAAACAACGAGGCCAATATTGAGAAAATCTGGGGGGAACTTCGTGGAATTCCGAATCCCAAAGCCTGCTTCAGGTCTGTATTTCACCTAAATCTTCACGGAAAATCCCACTCCTTTGAAGGGCGGG
>CAXGYE010000143.1:0-4566 GCA_964013865.1 uncultured Flavobacteriaceae bacterium | reverse complement strand
TTTAGCTGGAAGGGCACGGACAGGATTTGTTTGAGTACTACTTTAGGGTGTTCCGATTGTAAAACTGATTCAAAGCGGTCTTTGATTTGTTCGATTCCTTTTTTTAAAACCTCTGTTAGCAGCGCTTCTTTGTTCGCAAAATGTCTAAAAATCAGACCTTCCGATACTCCGGCTTCTTGAGCAATTGCGCGAGTAGAACTCGCAGCTACTCCTTGTTTTGCAAAAAGATCCAGGGCGGCAGTTAGGATGTTCTCTTTTTTTGTCATAAAGTAATTGATCACTCAAAAATACTTTATTCTCACGTACCACCTCTCTTTTTAACAAAAGATTTTCGTTATTTTAATACATCCAATTCGTTTACCATGTTAAAAAAAATCTTTTATCTCTTCACCTTTTTTGCGTTACTGTTTTGCTTTTATGCTTGTGGCGCTTGGGCAAGCTTTCGCACTTCGGACAAGAAGGTGATTAAGCGTTTTGCAAAACACGGTTTACAGGCTGAAGTCCGTTATGAAACCTACCAAGGATTGAATTTAAGACACATACACTCCAAGCCCTACGATCCAGCACTTCCTACCTTATTTTTTATCCACGGTGCTCCGGGCTCTAGTGATAATTTTGATGGGTACCTCACCGATTCGCTTTTAAATCAGCACGCAAATTTAATCAGCTTGGATCGATTGGGATACGGTTACTCCGAGTTTGGCGTGGCATATCCCGAAATTGAAGAGCAAGCGGAGAGCCTGCTTCCTGTACTCCAAAAATACCACAATCCTTCCCTCCCCTCTTTGCTTGTGGGATGGTCCTACGGCGGTCCCATTGCAGCGGCCATGGCGCTGAAAGACCCCGTCTCTTGTTCTGGAGTTGTTCTTCTGGCTCCAGCCTTGGACCCGGAGGCGGAACGCTATTTTAAATTAGGTCGTTTGGCGGAATACCGTTTGACCCGATGGATGGTGCCCCAAACCTTTATTGTGGCTCAAAAAGAAAAGCGCGCCCACGTTGCCAGTTTAAAAGAATTCGAAGATCTATGGAACACGATCGCTGTTCCTGTACTCATGCTCCACGGAGCGGAAGACAAAATAGTCCCCTTTGCACCCAATGCAGAATTTGCCTCTTTCCATTTTCCTAAAGCCCTCTTTCAACTAAAAACGATTCCCAATGCAGGTCACGTCTTTCCAATGCAACAAGAGCAAAAGGTCATTTCCATACTCCTCAAAGAATTGGACCGCATAGAAACAAAAACTTCCCTAAAGAAGAAATCCAAAGGGAAGTAAACAGTGGTTTAGTTGCTTATTTTTTTAACCAAGCTTGGCGCAGAGCCACGGCGGCTTCATCAGCAGTGGGATCTTCCACCACACCGTTTGCTTTGGCACTAGGAGTTCCCGTCACCCCGCGGAGCGTAAGTTGTTCTTCTCCCCGTTGTACGGTAATGCTAAACTCTTTTTGGTCGTCCCACATAAAACTGGGCGTAAACACCGCATTGATGCCTTCAGCGTTTTCCTGTTTGATTTCAGGTAGCATTTTACCATCGAGACCTAGAAAGACGTCTCCAACTTGAACACCCATAGCCTCTAGGGTCGTATTTAAACCCTCAACTACATACTGTATTACACCAGACGCATTTCGATCAGGAGTAAAAAACAGGCTCTGTTTGTCCTTAAAAATAATACTGGGAAGCGGAACTTCCGTCTCGCCCATGGTCAAGCCGACTTTGGAAAAGTAATCCATATAATCAATGGGCGTGTTTCCTTCTACATGGGTTTTAAAAAATTCTCCTACCTCTGGATAGGTCATCGCAACGATCTCATCGATCAGGGTGTCGTCTTGAAACGGTTTTTCAGTACCGTAGCGCTGGGCAAGGTTTTGCATGACCCATAAAATACCGTTGTCTCCCCCACTCTGCTCCCGGATGAGGATGTCTAGGCACATATTGATTAACGCTCCTTTTTGATAGACATTGGCGTAGTTGGTTTGGTAGGGTTCTTCCACAATACCGGCACTCATTTCGGTAAAAGACATCGTATCGTCATACCGCTGCGAATAGTTTAATTTTTCAAGAATGCGGTTGTAAAAATTTTGTTCGTCAATGAGTCCTTGATTAATTTGAAATAAATTGGCAAAGTATTCCGTCGTTCCCTCATACATCCACAAGTGTTTGGACATTAAGGGGGTGTTGTATTCAAAGTTGTGAATCTCTTCCGAGTGAATGTTCAGTGGCGTAAGCGTGTGGAAAAACTCATGTGATACCACATCCACTAGGCTTTGAGTGAGTTCTTGTGGCTGCATTTGCTCCACAAATACAGCGGTTGTGGAAGTGTGGTGTTCCAAAGCGCCCATCATTCCTCCAAAATACTGCAATTCGTCCATACCCATCAGGTATAGTAAAATATCATAAGAGGGCGTGTTGTTTGCCTTGCCTAGAAACTTCTTTTGCGCCACCATCATTTCTTTAATGGCTGCTTCGTAGTCGGTGGCCTTATGAACTCCTTTGGGGGAGTAAATGGCCATCCCCACTTTGATGTCATCTAAATCAAAACGAACCGTGTTGGGCTCGCTGTATAAAATGGGATTGTCGATGATGTGAAAATAGCGTTTGGCAGAAAATACATCCAGCGTATCACTCTTAGAAAGTGCGGGTAAAGAAGTAAACGCTTCAAGGTTTTTGGGCGAACGAACTCGAAGTCGGTAAGACGCTTCTTTCATCCCTTCAAAATAACCGATCATACTGTGTAAGTTCAGTAAAAAAGTCTCCCCTTCTTTGTAATTGGTTCCTCCCATGGGATAGATTTCACTTCCCTCGGGACCGTCAAAAGTATCGTTGGTCCAGTAGGTGATGCGGTCTAATTTTTTTGCATTGGAGATCTTCCAGCTGTTTTGATCTAACGCTTCAATTGATAATTTATTACCCTTTGAATCATAGGCTTTTACGTTTTCTACAAAACGACCAAAATTGGAATACTCATAGGTCCCTGGGACGATTTGTGGAATGTAAAAAGTGATTTCTTCTGCGTTGATTTTGGGAGGTGTAATTTGCACCTGTACCCTGTCGTCATTCATGGCTACCAGATCTACCGAAGCCTGAATGTAATCCAGTCTGTCGGGGGTGGTGTTTTTTAAAGCGGCACAGCCTGAAATTAAAAATGTGGCGGCAATACAAAGCGCGAATTTTGAACTTAATTTTTTCATAAAGTTGGGTTGAAATTAGAGGAGCGATTCCCCGTTTAAATCAGTTGTAAGTACGTTTGTCATATAATCAAAAAAAGGTCTTACGGCAGTAAAAGCTGCGATTACTTCTTTTTGAAAGTCAGGCGAAAGTACGGATTTATCGTCAAATTTTTTAATGAACAAGAATTGTTTGTGACGTATCAGATCGATGTTGGCGTGGTCTTTGGCAAAGCCTTTGGGTGCCGTTTTTACAGCGTCGCCCTCCAGGCTTCCCCAGACCTTTGTAAAGGTAGGAACGGCGATCAAATCCCGAAATTCCTGAGCATCGACTTCCAATTCTTTACGGATACGGAGCAAGTCCGCCGGACTGGGATCCCAAAAGCCCGTGGCAAGGAAACTGTCGCCCGGAGCGAGATGTATATAGTAGCCCCCACGCAGTTGGGGTTTTTTCCGGTGAAACGAAATTCCAAAATGGGTTTTATAAGGGGTTTTGTTTTTTGAAAAACGCACGTCTCGGTAAATCCGAAACATTTTGACCTTTTCTATTTCATCCGTGACTTCCAAGCCTGCTTTTACTCCCTCATTAAAGGCTTTTACTTCGGTTTCCAACGCTTTAAAACGAGGTTTTTGGGGTTCAAACCACTCGCGGGTGTTGTTTTGGGCTAATGCCTTATAAAAAGCGAAAACATCGGGGTTGATCGTGTTCATAGTGTCTTGTTTTTGGTGACTAGAGATAGGAGGCAGTGGGCGCTCTAACTCCCTTTGAATTAGTTTTTGATCAAAGGTAAGAAAATCGCTTTGATTGGTTTGAGTCCGTAGATTAGAGAAAATACTTGGACTAGGTTTTACTTTTTTATGTATTTTTAAATTTCTTAACCTCAAGTCCTATGAAAATAAGAACCCATTCGGAACATTATACCCCTACCCACAAGAAATTTTATCAGCAATAAAAACCATGGATGATGAAAGTGCAGAAATCCTAAATTCAATTTCGGAATTGATATGAGTGAAGAGATGGCCATTTCGAAAAGCAAATCGAAAGCCGCATATTGTCTATTCGGGGCAATCAGGTCATGATTGATCGTGACTTGGCAGAAATGTATCAAGTTGAAGTAAAAAGATTGAATGAGCAAGTCAAAAGAAATATTGAGCGTTTCCCTGAATCATTCCGTTTTCAGCTTACTGAGATCGAAAAGAATGAACCGGTCGCAATTTGCGACCGGTTCGAAACGCTAAAACACGCATCCAATAATCCCTTTTGGGCAACACGCATTCTTAAAGATTATCTACTTAAGAAAGCAGTTAATGGGGTTTTGAGGAGTAATTTTAAGTAGATGAATAATAATGAAATTAACAAAAAAGATATAAAGAATATATCGGAACCTAGTTCTGATATACACTAGT
>CAXGYE010000142.1:0-4581 GCA_964013865.1 uncultured Flavobacteriaceae bacterium | reverse complement strand
GGCTTCGCAAGGAAAAGGGAGTTTATGGCGATCGTTTTCGCATTCCCTTTGAAGAGGTGTATTTTAAAAAATAAGATTTCTACCCCATCCACCCCTCTCGGTCCAGGCTGCGGTATTGTATGGCTTCGGCGATATGAAAGGATTGCACGGCTGTAGCCGCTTCCAAATCAGCTATCGTACGTGCCACTTTTAGGATACGGTCATACGCCCGCGCGGAAAGCGACAAACGTTCCATGGCTTTTTTTAATAAATCCGAAGACGTAGAATCCAATTTGCAGTACTTGCGGATTTGACGGGTATTCATCTGGGCATTGTAGTTGATGTTGGGATGCGCTTCAAAACGCAGGGTTTGGTGTTCTCGAGCGGCGCTAACCCGTTTGCGAATGGACTCGGAAGACTCCTCAGATCGGGTATCGGAAAGTTTTTCAAAAGGGACAGGTTCCACCTCGATATGAATGTCAATTCGGTCTAGCAGTGGCCCCGATATTTTCCCCATATAGCGTTGCATTTCGGTTGCAGAGGGTCCTAGTTTGGAATAAGGGTCTGTAAAGTAGCCTGTGGGACTGGGGTTCATACTGGCCACCAACATAAACGAAGCCGGATAGGTAACTGTAAACTTCGCTCGTGAGATGGTCACTTCTCGATCTTCCAAGGGTTGACGCATAACCTCCAAGACAGAACGTTTAAACTCCGGGAGTTCATCTAAAAACAGGACTCCATTATGCGCCATGGAGATCTCCCCAGGCTGGGGGTAAGCTCCTCCTCCAACCAGTGCCACATCGCTAATGGTGTGGTGCGGCGATCGAAAAGGACGTATGCTAATCAAGCCTTTGTTTTTCACTTTACCCAATACAGAATGAATTTTTGTGGTTTCTAGGGCTTCCTGCAAGTTCATCGGGGGAAGAATACTGGGTAGGCGTTTGGCAAGCATGGTCTTCCCTGCTCCGGGGGGACCGATAAGAATGATGTTGTGTCCTCCTGCCGCTGCAATTTCCATACAGCGTTTGATCCCCTCTTGTCCTTTAACATCGGAAAAATCGTGTTCGGGATATTTCAGTTGTTTTTGAAACTCTTTTCGCGTATCGACTACTACTGGCTGGAGTGCCTTTTTTTGATTAAAAAAATCAATGACTTCCTCCAAATGCGAAACGCCATAGACATTGAGGTCCTTGACAATCGCAGCCTCCATCGCATTTTCTTCGGGTAAGAGAAATCCACTAAATCCGTCTTTAAGGGCTTGGATCGCGATGGGTAAGGCCCCTTTGATGGGTCGGATACTGCCGTCCAGTGCTAGCTCACCCATAATGATATAGGACTCAATATTGGGCGCACTGATTTGTCCTGAGGCGGCAAGAATACCTAGAGCTAGAGGCAGGTCATAGGCGGAACCTTCTTTGCGTAAATCGGCAGGCGCCATATTGATCGTAATCTTTTTACCGGGCAATTTATAACCAATATTGGTCAGTGCTGCCGCAATGCGGTAGTTGCTTTCTTTGATGGCATTGTCGGGTAGGCCTACCAAGTGGTACCCAATTCCGCCCGCAATATTCACTTCAATAGTGATCAAACTGGCTTCTACACCAAAAACAGAGGATCCGAAAACAGAGATAAGCATAGTATCGATTTGGTTCTTCTAAAATACAGTTTTAACTGAAACTAACTTTATTTTGAATTCACTTTTGAATTTGTACCTTTAGAGAAGCTCTCCTAATGGATTGTACCACCCCAAAATCGAAACTACTGTATGCCCTTTACTTCCGACCAACTTCTAAATGCCAAAAGCCGAAAAGACCTGATTCAAATTGCTGAAGAAAATAACTTCTCGCTTGACAATGCCCTAAAAAAATTAAAATACGAAACCGAACTCCAAAAATTACAGAGTGAACTGGTGAATCTACAGCAGTGGATTCGGCAAAAGAAACTACGGGTGGCTGTCCTTTTTGAAGGGAGAGATGCCTCGGGAAAAGGAGGCAGTATCAAACGATTTAAGGAACACCTCAACCCGAGAAACTCAAGAGTGGTCGCACTAACCAAACCGACTTCCGTGGAAAAAGAACAGTGGTATTTTAGACGCTACATCAAAGCCCTTCCCAATGCAGGAGAGCTTGTTTTTTTTGATCGAAGCTGGTACAACCGCGCCGTGGTAGAACCGGTCATGGGATTTTGCACCAAAGAACAATACCAGAAGTTTATGACCCAAGTCCCTGAGTTTGAACACCTACTGTATGAAGATCGTTTGATACTGATTAAATTTTGGTTTTCTATTTCGAAAGAAGAACAAAAAAAACGGTTTGACTCCCGACTGAAAAACAAACTAAAAGAATGGAAATTTAGCCCCGTGGATCTTAAAGGACAAGAATTGTGGGACAGTTACACACACCACAAGGAGGAGATGTTTAGTAAAACTCACAACGGTTTTAGCCCTTGGATCATTGTAAAAACAAACGACAAAAAAACAGCCCGATTGGAAAGTATGCGGTATGTTCTCTCACAATTTGACTATCCCAAAAAAGGGGATAGTGGGATTCCCCTCTCTCCAGACCCCAACATCATTATCAGATACCACCGCAACGCAGTTCAAATAGACATTTAACCTATGGAAACAAAAGCATTAAACCAAAAAGAACTGGATCAGTTCAACAGTAAAATGGGGCTACAAATCTTACTTAATAGTAAAAAAGTTGACCTGAATAAGACTTTGGACCGTATTGATTATGAAGTAAAATTAAAACAACTTCAAACCCAACTCATCGAATTGCAAAAATGGGTAATTAAAAATCAAAAAAAAATCATCGTAGTTTTTGAAGGGAGAGATGCTGCTGGAAAAGGAGGCGCCATCCGAAGAGTGATCGAATACCTCAATCCCAGACATCTGAAAGTAGTTGCTTTAACCGTTCCTACTTCGGATGAAAAAAAACAATGGTTTTTTCAGCGGTATATCAATCAATTTCCCAAGCCGAGGGAACTCGTGTTTTTTGATCGCAGTTGGTACAACCGTGCCGTAGTAGAACCTGTGAATGGATTTTGTACCCCAAAGCAATACCAAACTTTTATGAATCAAGTTAATGCTTTTGAAAAAATGCTAATTGAATCCGATACTCACCTTATAAAAATCTACTTTTCCATCAATAAACAAGAGCAAGCCAAGCGCTTTGAAGAGATCAGGAACAACCCTTTGAAGCAATGGAAAATTACCCCCGTAGATCTAAGAGCACAAGAACTTTGGGAGCACTATACCCAATACAAAAAGAAAATGTTTGAAAAAACAAACACCTCCCATGCGCCTTGGCATATCATCCAAGCCAACAGTAAAACAAAGGCAAGATTGGAAGCCATCCAATTGATTTTAGAAAAAATTCCCTACAAAAAAACTAAAATTTAAAATAGTTCGCCTTGGGTGTTGTAGGTCGGTTTGCCAAACCTGTTTCTAACCAAATGCGAAAGGTGTCGACATCGGTGTATTGGATGGGTGCATTTAGCAACGTTCCCTCGGGAGTCATTTGAATGTAAAAGGGCTGGGAAGCCGTGTTGAAGTTGATCGCCTGAAAAGTCGCCCATTTTTTTCCCACAGTATTGATTCTTTTGATGCGTCCGTCGGGGTATTGAAAATCAAATTGGTCGGGATCAGCCAAGGCTTTACGGTCATCAACATAAAGGGAAATGACAATAAATTCATCTCTTAAAAGGGGATATACATCGGGGTCAGACCAAACGTTTTCTTCCATCTTTCGGCAGTTGACACATGCCCAGCCCGTAAAATCCAAAAGAATCGGTTTTTCTTGCGATCGAGCCGCAGCTACCCCTGTTTCAAAATCTTTATAACATTCCAAACCTAGTGGACAATCGGAATCTTGAGCTCGCAAACTGTAAAACTCAGGAGGGGGAAAACCACTTAAGATTTTAAGGGTATTTTCTTTGGCAAACAGTCCATTGATCAAAAACCCACTAAAGAGAAGCGTGACCATCCCCAATAAAAGCCGCAGTTTGTGGATTGGAGCTTTCGTCTCATTTTTAAAACGAAACAGTCCGAAAAGATAGAGTGTTAAAGACAATGAAATTAAAATCCAAATGGCGATAAAAGTTTCTCTTTTTAACAGTCCCCAATGTGCGACCAAATCAGCATTAGAAAGGAATTTTAATGCCAAAGCCAATTCTAAGAATCCCAACACTACCTTTACTGTGGTCATCCAACTTCCCGATTTGGGTAGTGCTTTCAGGGTATTTGGAAACAAAGCAAACAGACCAAAAGGCAAACCCAAAGCAATTCCAAAACCGAGCATTCCTATGGACAATTGCATCGCACCCCCCTCTGCTGTAAGGGAACCCGCAAGTAAGGAGCCCAAGATGGGTCCTGTACAAGAAAATGAAACAATGGCAAGGGTCAACGCCATAAAAAAGATGCCCAATATTCCGTTTACGGCAGACGCTTGATCCGTCTTATTTCCCCAACGGGTGGGCAGGGTCAATTCGTAGAACCCAAAAAAGGAAAATGCAAAAAACACAAAGACTGTAAAAAAGAGTAGATTCAAGTAAACATTGGTCGCCAGCGTATTTAAAATCTCTGGATTTAGAGAATCAATA
>CAXGYE010000141.1:0-4612 GCA_964013865.1 uncultured Flavobacteriaceae bacterium | reverse complement strand
ATAATTTTAGTGCTATTCCTAAACTGGAAATTAAAAGCCTGTTCATTTGAACAGGCTTTTTTTATTTCAATAATTCTTTAACTAAAGGGGTAATTTTATCTAGCCATAAACCGTACATAAGCGAACTAGGATGAAGTCCATCTCCTGTTACAAAAATCCAATTATTTGGATCTCTTCTTGAAAGTTGAGTAATATCTATGTAAAGAATATTATTTGTGTTACAAACTCCCTTTATTATTCTATTGAAGGCGTCGATTTCGTTAGTGACCCGAATACGATCCCAACTAGAGCCAAAAGGTGTAGCACCCCAATCGGGTAGAGAAACGACAAAGACCGAGGCCCGTTTAGTCAACTCATTTTCTTTGATTCGTTGTACTAATTTTTGAAAATCTTGTTTGAACAACTCTGTACTATTTCCTCTAAATTGATCATTTACACCAATTTGAATAGAGATTAGGTTATATCGCTTTTCTAGTACAACATTGTCAATAGCTTGAATTAATTCATTTGTAGAAAAGCCTGTTTCTGCAATGATTTTGATCGTATCTTCATTTTTCTTGATAGAATCAAATAATCGTTCAGGCCAATTTTGTTCACCTTCCAGTCCTTCTCCAACTGAATAACTATCTCCTAAGGCCAAAAAAGAGAGAGCATTGTTTCTTTCTTCCTCAAAGATGTTAATTATATTTTGTTCTTCTTCAATTTCAACATCCTGCCTGCAAGCGCTAAAGAAAGCTAGGGTCAACGAAAGAAACAAAATTTCCTTATAGCTCAAACTCATTTAATTTTATAAAAATGTGTAAATTTAGTATGGTAATTTAAGACCTTTTCAAAAAATACTCTGGACATATAGAAGGCACAAAATTTTCACTTTAACCCCTCACAAATGAGGTATAATATAGAGCTAAATCTTCGGTTGCTACTTTTATTAGTAATAAACGTTGCATTTATAGTTGCTTTATTCCTGAGTTGCACTACTTCTAAGGTCCACACAACCCAAGTTTTAGTCATAGGAGGAGGGACAGCAGGAACGGCAGCAGCGATCAGTAGTGCACGTATGGGTGTAGCAACGCTCTTGCTAAATGACACCCCTTGGTTGGGCGGCATGCTCACTGCTGCTGGGGTAAGTGCGGTGGACGGAAACACCAAACTACCTTCCGGGTTTTGGGGAGAGTTTAGAGATAGCTTGGTAGGGCGTTATGGAAGCCCTGAAGCACTTAAAACGGGTTGGGTGAGCAATAACATGTTTGAACCAGCTGTAGGAGCGGAAATCTTCTTAAATACAGCACAAAATGAACCCAAACTAAGCCTTTGGATGGATACCCATTGGAAAACCGTCGAAAAGCAAGCCGAGGGTTGGTTGGTTACAGCATTGAAAGGAGATCAACAAATTCAAATTTTAGCTGACCAACTTATTGATGCTACTGAATTGGGAGACGTTGCCAAAGCGGTAGGGGTTCCTTATGAAATAGGGATGGATTCACGCGATCGCTTTGGGGAAGCAATTGCCCCAGAAAAGGAAAACCAGATCATTCAAGACCTTACCTTCGTTCTTATTTTAGAGGAATTTGACGAACCAGTGACTTTAGAAAAACCACCTGGATACGATCCTTCTGAATTTTATTGTGCCACTGCAAATGAAAAATGCAAAGAAGAAATGAAGCGTGTTTTATGGCCTAAGGAACAAATGATCACCTATGGGAAACTTCCCAACAAAAAATACATGATCAATTGGCCCATCAATGGAAATGACTTTTATGCCAATGGAATTGAGTCGAGCTTCGAGGAACGTCAAGTGCTTTATGAGCAAGCCAAACTAAAATCAAAACAGTTTCTGTATTACCTTCAAACGGAGCTTGGCTTTACCCACCTTGGAATTTCCAAAACAGAATTTACCACTTCGGACGGTTTTCCCTTTATTCCCTATCACAGAGAATCGCGAAGAATTCACGGAGTAACCAGTCTAAATATAAATCATTTGGCAAAACCTTACGAACAAGAAGAGCCCTTGTACAAAACGGGTATTGCAGTAGGGGATTATCCCGTGGATCATCATCACGAAGCCCATCCCCAAGCCAAAGAATTACCCGAGCTTCATTTTTATCCGGTACCCTCGTACAACATTCCTTTAGGATCTTTGATTCCAAAAGAGACAGATCATTTCCTAGTCACCGAAAAATCCATTTCTGTTTCAAATCTCGTGAATGGTACAACTCGCTTACAGCCAGTGGTACTCCAACTAGGACAAGCGGCTGGAATTACAGCGGCATTGGCCTATCGAAATCAAATTCCGCCAAGAGCAGTTTCAGTTCGATCTGTTCAAAGAGCGCTTTTGTCTCAAGGAGGTTATCTCTTTCCCTATCTTGATGTGCCCAAAGAACACCTACATTTTAAAGCCTATCAGAAAATAGGGGCTAGCGGTATTTTGAGAGGAACAGGAAAAAATGTAGGCTGGGAAAATCAAACCTGGCTCTATACTGACCTACCTCTTCGTTCGGAGGAAGTATTTTTAGAAGGGTGGGATGAATTTTTCGTTTCTGACTTTCCTAAAAACCCAACGGTTACAGCGGTGCTTTCTTGGTTAAAACAAGGAGTAAAAGAATCTCAAATTCCCGAATGGCTTTCCAGCACTAAGAAGGTTCAAGAGCATTTTGGATTTCCCTCTTTTGATCTCGATACACCGATGACACGTGGGCAGTTTGCTGTCTTGATCGATGCTTTATGGGACCCCTTTTCACGAGAGGTCGATCTGTTCGGTCGGTTTACTGAATCTAATCCAATTCCATGACGTTAAGTACATTAGATTACAGTATTATCTTGGGCTACCTGGTTTTGGTAGTCTTGATTGGTATTTTTCTTTCTCGAAAGGCTGGCAAGAGTTTGAATCACTATTTTTTAGGGGGAAATCAAATCAAATGGTACTTCCTGGGGCTGTCCAATGCTTCGGGAATGTTTGATATTTCTGGAGTAATGTGGTCCGTAACCCTGCTTTTTGTTTACGGTTTAAAAAGTGCTTGGATTCCCTGGTTGTGGCCTGTGTGGAATCAAGTATTTATCATGGTCTTTTTGGCCCTTTGGATCCGCCGATCCAATGTGATGACAGGAGCTTCTTGGGTGCTGACGCGTTTTAGTGGTAAAGGAGGTGTGTATTCCAAAAACATCGTTATTCTTTTTGCGGTCATTAGCGCGATTGGTTTTATTGCGTATTTCTTTGAAGGTATTGGAAAGTTTTGCGAAGCTATTTTGCCTTTTGATCTTACCCTACAAATGGGTTCGTTTACCATTCCTTCCAAAAATAGTTATGCATTTTTGATTATCAGTTTGACCACGCTCTACACCTTAAAAGGAGGTATTTTTAGTGTGGTGGCTACTGAAGTTTTTCAGTATTTTATCATGACCCTTTCCAGTATTGCCATTGCGGTTATTGTATTCTTTTCGGTTTCTAGTGCAACAATTAGCGAGGTTGTACCCCAGGGTTGGGACCAATTGTTTTTTGGTTGGGAGATGAACCTAGATTGGTCGGACACCTTACCTGCTTTAAATGACAAGATTGCTACAGATGGCTTTGAGTTTATTGGGGTACTGTTTATGATGATGTTATTTAAGGGGGTTTTTTCCAGTCTAGCTGGACCCGTTCCCGGTTATGATATGCAACGCATCCTCTCTACAAAATCACCATTTGAAGCGGCAAAAATGAGTGGGTTTACCATATTGGTGTTGTATGCGCCTAGGTATTTGATGATTGCAGCCTTTGCGGTATTGGCTTTGGTCTATTTGACCCCTGAACTCCAGCGCATGACTGATATCGATTTTGAAATTTTGTTACCGGAGACCATCTCACAATTGGTCCCCACAGGCTTAAAAGGATTGATTTTAGCAGGGCTTCTGGCTGCCTTTATGGGGACTTTTGCCGCAGTGGTCAATGCCGCACCAGCCTACATTGCCAACGATCTTTTGAAAAAAAATCTCATTCCCAATAAAGACGAAAAGACGTATGTACGCTATGGGTACTTGGCAGCTGTTGTGATTGTAGGTTTAGGAATGCTTTTTGGTTTTTTTGCCACTTCGCTCAATACGATTACACTATGGATTACAGCTTCACTCTACGGAGGCTACACAGCTGCGAATGTATTGAAATGGATCTGGTGGCGTTTTAATGGACACGGATATTTTTGGGGTATGCTTGCAGGTCTTTTGGCATCAACTCTGAAGTTGGTTTTTTTAAGTGATTGGATTGACATTTATTTATTCCCCGCCATTTTAGCCTTTTCTCTGTTGGGTTGTTTATTGGGCTCGTTGTGTACACCCCCAGACGATATGGAGACGTTAAAATCGTTTTATAAAAGCGTAAAACCTTGGGGCTTCTGGAAACCTGTTCTCAAAGAAGTGCAAAAACAAGATGCTTCTTTTGAACCCAATCAGTCCTTTTCAAGGGATTCTTTCAATGTTATTGTAGGAATCATTTGGCAAATGACATTGGTGGTCTGGCCTGTTTATCTTTTAATTAAAAAATGGGAAGGCCTCGTGATCAGTCTTCTCGTATTTTTTATCTGTACACTACTTTTAAAAAAATATTGGTACGACCCATTAAAGAAGGAGCACTATGAGCAAA
>CAXGYE010000140.1:0-4631 GCA_964013865.1 uncultured Flavobacteriaceae bacterium | reverse complement strand
GGAATTTTTATTCTTTATGCTCCTCAATTTGATTTATCAGGTTATGGAAAAAATCAAGAAGAAGCCAGAGCTTCTTTTCAGATTGCACTGGATGATTTAGTAAGTTATACCTTAAGTAAAGGAACTTTTGAATCTGTACTACAAGAATTAGGATGGAAGAGAGTCGTTTCTAAGACCAAAAAGTGGAGGGCTCCACAGATGAACGAATTGATCAAAAAAAGAGCCTACCTGTCTGAAATTTTCAATAACTATACGGTTACAACTTTTCAAGAAAAAATAGGCATTCCCCAATATGCCTAGAAATGCTTACACACAAACTGTCCAACATAACTGTTCTTGAATTTAAACGGTTTTTAAAGCAGCAAGGACTTCGAAAAATCAAAACCTCTAAAGGAAGGGGAGGGCATGGAAAATGGGCTAAAGAAGCCATGCAAAGACCCATCACTATCCAAACACATATTGATCCCGTACCTGAGTTTATTGTAAAGCAGGTGTTGCGTACCTTGAACATGTCACGAAAGGATTTTTTCAAACTTTTAAAAAGCTTTAATTTTATCGTTAACAGACCCAAATCTCTACCATGAAACCCCTATTTTTTCTATTCAAACTTTTTTTGGGTATCCCACTATTGGGTTTGGCTCAAAATCATTTTGAGGGTTTTATCTATGATGCTAAAACAAAAGAGCCACTCCCATTTGTTCATTTTATTTATGAGGGAAACAAAGGCTTTATTTCAAACCAAAAGGGAGCTTTTCTGTTTTATAGTACTCGGGATCAAACAAAATAATTTTAGTTTAGGTCTGAGCTTGTATTTTTCACTTTAATAAAGTGCTACGAACTCACTCTCTAGAATCTTTCCAGACCAATTTTTCATTGGAGCGTTCTGAAAAAAAATCAGCACACATTCCATCTCCTTGCCCTGTGATTCCACCGTCGGGAAGGCAGAGTAAAGTACAGTCTTCGTCGTACAATTCGCTGGGAAAATCACAGCAGCGTTGTGGAAAAAAATACACGGTTCGGTTTTGATAGGTATAGCTGTAAATTTTTGCAGGTGGATTCCAAACCGCTTCTCTTTTAAGGGTTTTGATTTTTTGTTCGATACAGTTGGGAATGGTTTCCGGCTCTTCTTTGTTACAGCCTATAAAAAGCAAAAAGAAGATAAGGGAAACCCCCACATGTCTGAATCGCATCAGTCTTACACTTTTTTAACTACATAGGTCACGATTCCCCAAATGATGAGTTCGTCCCCTTCACTGACTTTAATGGGCTTGTAATTTTTATTTTCGGCCACCAGATAGACACAATCTACTTCTACTTTCAGTCGTTTTACGGTAAAAGCTCCGTCGATAAAGCACACTGCTATTTTATTGTCTTGGGGTTCTAAGCTGCGATCAATGACCAAAAGATCGCCGTCATCCAGTCCTGCGCCTTGCATGGATTCTCCAGAGACTCGTGCGTAAAATGTAGCTTCCTCATTGCGCACCACTTCTTGGTCAATACTGATGCGCAATTCTTTAAAGTCATCCGCAGGGGAGGGGAATCCTGCCGAAACGCCTTCTTGTGCTAGGTGTAGTTGTTTGCGCGTCTCTGGGTTGGGGTGAAAAAAAATGAGCTTTTGATCTTCCATTGGGTTTATTTTACGGTAATCACTTCTTTGAGTTCTGTAGTAAAGCGTTTGGAAAGGTGTTCTTGTTTCATTTTCCAAGTGCGGTTTAAGTCCTGGTTGGCTAGTTTGATCTGATAGGGACCAAAGCGTTTGTGGATTTGATCCAAACTTTGCATCAGGCTCACATGCTTTGCATTGTTGCTGTCAAAAAGGCTCAACTGACGTTTTACCGTAGGGACTAATCCCATAATCATGACTCCCGCTTTTTTGTAGGCAATACCTTCTTTAAAAATTTTCTGCAGTCCTAAGACGGCGTATTTACTCAATGTAATACTGGAGTTGGTTGCATAGGGCAGGGGCAGTACACAGCTGTTTCTGTAGGGCAGACTTCCTTTTTTGTGAGGGTCGCTACGGACAAAAACCAAAAGCGCGTTGCAACTGCTGTGTTGCTTTCGCATTTTTTCAGCGCAGCTGCTGGCAAAGGTAGAGACGCGTTCTTCCAAATCTGAAAACGCACTGAGGGTCCCTTCAAAACTGCGAGTGGTAGCAATTCCTTTTTTTGGAGGTTGAATTTCTTCCAGTTGAATGGAGGGCAAACCTTGTAAATCTTTTTTAAGGCGGAGTCCCAAGACGCTCATATGCTTTCGAACCCAATCGTCGGGGAGTAAGCTAAATTGCCAGGCATTTTCAACACCAATTGCCTCAAGGCGTTGACGGTGTTGACGTCCCACGCCCCACACGTCTCCAATGGAAGTCCATTTTAGGGCTTTAATGCGCTTGTCTTCCGTATCGATACAATAGACACCTCCCGTCTTGGAAGCAAATTTTTTAGCAATCTTATTGGCGATTTTTGCCAAGGCCTTACTGGGTGCCATTCCTACCGAGACGGGAATGCCCGTCCACTGACGCACCTGTTTGCGCATTTTCTTTCCTTCTTCCTCCAAGTCAAAGAGGTCAAAACCTTTGAATTGTAAAAAAGCTTCGTCTATACTGTAAATCTCCACATTGGGGGTGTATTGCTCTAGAACAGACATCACTCGACTGCTCATGTCCCCATAAAGCGGATAGTTGGAGGAAAAGACTTTAATCCCTTGGCGTTTGAACTGATCTCGGTATTGAAAAGCGGGGGCACCCATCGGAATTCCCAAGGCTTTTGCTTCGTTACTACGCGCGATGACACAGCCGTCGTTATTGGAAAGAATCACCACAGGTTTTCCTTCCCACTGCGGTTGAAAAACACGCTCACAAGAGGCGTAAAAGTTGTTACAATCTACTAGTGCAAACATGGGGAAAAGGTATTAAAATGTTCGCTTTTAAAAAGTAGCTTTTTCAAAAAAGTTGTTCACGATTTTATTTTATTTTCCAAAAGTAAATTCGTCTAAAAAAGGCACTATTTTTAACAAATTGCAAGACACTTAAGGCAAAAGTTGTAATTTTGATATTTAGAATTTTGTACTGATTTGACTGCATGGATAATTATTCGTTTTTAAACGCTGCGCATACAGCATATTTCGCTGAACTATACGACCAATATTTACAGCATCCAGACAATGTAGAGCCCAGTTGGAGAGCTTTTTTTCAAGGGTTTGACTTCGGTTTAGAAAGCAACGGAGTGACCGAGCTGGTGACAATCCAAGAGTCTCCCGAAGTAGAGGTGCCAGAACAATTGCAAAAAGAATTTCGCGTAGTAAAACTCATTGATGGCTATCGATCTAGAGGACACTTGTTCACCAAAACCAATCCTGTTCGCGATCGAAGAAAGTATTCCCCAACCTTAGACCTTGAAAACTTTGGTTTAAACCAAGCCGATTTAGGGACCGTTTTCAATGCAGGAGAAATTATGGGAATAGGTCCCAGTACGCTACAAGTTATCATTGAACACTTAAAACGTATTTATTGTGATTCCATCGGGGTTGAGTATATGTATATTCGAAACCCAGAGAAGGTCAATTGGATCCAAAAGCGTTTAAACGTCAATGACAACCACCCCCGTTTTTCTGAAGCACAGAAAAAACACATTCTTAAGAAACTCAATCAGGCAGTAAGTTTTGAAAACTTTCTACACACCAAATACGTAGGCCAAAAACGCTTTTCGCTAGAAGGAGGAGAATCTTTGATACCCGCCTTGGATGCTGTGATTGAATCTGCCGCCAATCAAGGAGTAGAAGAGTTTGTCATGGGTATGGCACACCGAGGACGTTTAAATACCCTGGCCAATATCTTTGGGAAGTCCACACAAGACATCTTCAACGAGTTTGATGGCAAAGACTATGAAGAAGTGGTTTTTGACGGGGATGTAAAATACCATTTGGGGTGGACCTCACAACGCGTTACCGACACGGGGACACAAATCAATATGAATATCGCTCCGAATCCTTCGCACTTGGAAACTGTAGGGGCGGTCGTAGAAGGAATCACCCGCGCCAAATTAGAAAACAAATTTGAAGGAAATACCAACAAGGTACTTCCCATCGTCGTTCACGGTGATGCCGCAATTGCGGGACAAGGACTCCCTTACGAAATTGTACAAATGGCTAAGTTAAAAGGGTATTCCACAGGAGGAACCATTCACATCGTAGTCAACAACCAAATTGGATTTACGACCAATTACCTCGACGCACGCTCCAGTACCTATTGTACAGATGTAGCCAAAGTGACCCTTTCCCCCGTATTGCATGTCAATGCTGACGATGCTGAAGCGGTGGTCCATGCCACTTTATTCGCTTTAGATTTCCGTATGCGTTTTGGACAGGATGTTTTTATAGATCTTTTGGGGTATCGAAAATATGGACATAACGAAGGAGATGAACCGCGTTTTACCCAGCCTCAATTGTACAAATCCATAGCAAAACACAGCAATCCTCGCGATATTTATGCACAAGAACTCAAAGCCGCAGGATTGATTGACGATCAGTATGTCAAAAAATTAGAACAGGAGTATAAAGAGCGCCTAGAGGACAGTTTAGAGGGGTCGCGAAAAATAGAGAATACCGAAATTACCCCTTTTATGCAGGATGAGTGGAAG
>CAXGYE010000139.1:0-4663 GCA_964013865.1 uncultured Flavobacteriaceae bacterium | reverse complement strand
AGCCAAAAGAGGTGTTAAATGGCGCATTGATTAAATCAAAATTTCCTTGGAAATAGGTTTTTTGAAATTTCTCATAAAAGGAAACCTCGTTTGGAGTAATCAGTAGTTTAGCGATGGGAATCAGCATGGTCGCACTGAGCCACAATTTTTTTTTGCTCTCCATACGGTATTGTACAATGACTTGCTGCTCGCGTTTTCCATTATCGTAAGTTGCTTTAATCCGAGAGCGTACTTTGTTGACTTTTGGATAAGTACTTCGGATTTTTGAAGCCAACGATTCCAAGTTTACATTTTTTACAGGTGTTTTGGTAGGAAGCACGGCTACGGTTTTACAGCCAGTCAATACTATAACTGTCGTTAGGTAGAGTAAAATTATTTTAAAATATGTTTTCATCATTCAAGGTGTGAATAATCGCCTAGACTTACAAAGGTAGGGTTTCCTTTATAACGTACTTGATTTCCAATCATTGCTTTTTGTAAGGTCAGATTTTCCAAATTACTATCGCTTTGGATCAAGCAATTTTGAAGTTGACAGTTGTGAATTTGGGTTCCAGCACCAATGGAAACCCCAGGTCCTATTGTACTGTCGCTGATTTTTACATTTTCTGCTATAAAACATGGCGGAACAATGGTGCTATTTGTCATCTCCGCAGAAGGGTCTTGTAATTCCTCCCCCTCTTTTTGTTTGATTTCCAACATCTCCGTGTTGGTTTGGAGCGTCACCTCAGGATTTCCACAATCCATCCAAGTGTCTACAGCTCCTGGTTTAAAAATCGCTCCTTGCTCCATCATCGCTAAAATCCCGTGATTGATTTGATATTCTTCTCCAGCCTGAAGGTCTTGCGCTACTACTTTTTTAAGTGCTTGTCTCAAAAATTGAATTTCCCTGAAATAGTAAATCCCGATCACAGCTAAATCAGAAACAAAATCGGTTGGTTTTTCTACCAAATCCACAATCTGGTTTTCTGCATTGAGTGCTACCACCCCAAAAGCTTCAGGGGCAGTTACTTTTTTTACCCAAATCACAGCATCCGCATCTGGGTCTAAAGTTAGTTTTGCACGGATCAGCGTGTCGGCATAAGCCACAACCGTAGGTCCTTCTAATAACGGTTCCGCACACATAATGGCATGGCCCGTTCCCAAGGGTTGGTCCTGTCTAAAAATATGGGGTTTTGCACCGAGTTCTTCGGCGAGTTGCTGTAAAGAAGTGACAACCTCCTCACCAAAAAAAGCTGGATCTCCGATGACAAAACCAATATCGGTAATAGGCTCTTCTACTACTTTGGCAATTTCATGCACCAACTGATGGACAATAGGGGCTCCGGCAACACTAATCAGCGGTTTAGGAGTTGTCAAACTGTGGGGCCTTAAACGAGAACCTCTCCCCGCCATGGGTACAATGATTTTCATACCTTATTTTTTTCCGGTGCTACCAAACCCTCCCGACCCGCGTTGTGTCGTAGAAAGTTCTTCTGTTAACATCCACTGTATTTGTTCGTACTTGGCGACCACCAGTTGAGCAATCCGTTCTCCTGGATGAATAGTAAACGCTTCGTTGGAAAGGTTGACCAAAATAACCCCTACCTCCCCACGATAATCTGCATCGATGGTGCCAGGTGCATTTAAAACCGAAATGCCATGCTTGGCGGCCAGTCCACTCCGAGGACGGACTTGGGCTTCAAAACCTTCAGGCAAGGCTATTTTTAATCCTGTACCAATAATTTTTCGCTCTAAGGGGTGTAACTCTAAAGGGGCCTCCAAAACTGCTCTTAAATCAACTCCAGCGGAAGCACTTGTTGCATAAGAAGGGAGGTCGTAAGGGCTATCATTCTGTACAAAAACTTCAATCATTTTAGATAATTTGTAAGAATCACAATTTACAAAATCAGCCTTCTTAATTTGGTAGATTAAAAAGTTTCTTTTCCCCTTTTTGTTAACTAGTCTTCGTCTTTAGGAAACCGTTTTTTGAGTTCTTTCTCTGTCTCCAAAAGCATCGGAATGGGCGCTAGAACTACTAACGCAATCGCAAGCCAAGTCCCAATCATTCTGTCAATCTCTACTGCACTCGCCAATAAACCCAAAACAACTAGATAAAGGCCTAAGCGTTGCATTTTTTTAGCTGCGTAGATTTGAGCAAATTTCCAAACCGTTAGGTTGCGCATGGATCTTTTGGTTCGATACCCATAAAAGTGATTGATCCGTTTTGGAGGATAGTAGTAGTGAATGAGTCCCGCTATAAAAAAAAGGAATCCGGTTAGGACAAGGATCAACGAAAGTGGACTGAGTCGCAGTAATTCCATTTTTAAAAATAATACTATTCTTTTTGCTCTACAAACAAAGCTCGGTAACGCATTTTAGCGGCTTCAAGTTGACTTTGCTCCGTGGTCTCTTTGATAAATAAGTAAGAAGGAGCCTTGATTTCTTTAACGGTTTCAATTTGAATTTGAATGATGTGTAGCACCTTGAATTTTCCTTGAATCAACGTTTTAAAAAGTTTTTTCTTTTGCTCAAACTTTTTGTTCTTTGGATCAATTACTATGGCTTTGCCTTTGCATTGCAGCCCTTTTTGTGTCCAAATATTTACGCCGCTCACACAGACTTGTGGGTTGGCTCGTATGTTTTTTACACTTTGCGGAGAGGCAATATTGGCAATGAGGAGTTGTTTTTCTCGTTCAAAAATAAAAAGTTCCTTGGGGGAGACGTTTGGAACTCCTTTTTCTGAGACCGTGGCTAACCAACACAAGACAAATTGATCGAAGTAATTTTCAGGTTTCAGCATTGATTTGGGATAAAACGTTGGGTTTGAATCTAGGGGAAATTACATTAGTTTTTGAAGAATTAAAATTTCAGATCTATAATTTTATTTTCCTACTCATCCTCCACTAAGGCATTATTTTATTCCGTTTCTTCTTTTTACAGACTAAAAGATCCTATTCCTTTTTATCCTTTCAAATTCTACTAATTTTCTTGTAAGAAAATTCCTAAGCGTTCCGTTAATTTTTACCTAATTTTAAGTCAAGCATTAAAATAAGAAATGGGAAATCCTTCAACCGTAAAGGCTGATGTGTTCCTTTTAAATTCAGACATCACATGCGAATTCTAATTGTTCCCGATTCTTTTAAAGAAAGCTTGAGTGCTACAGAGGTGTCGTTTTCTATTAAAGAAGGAATCGTATCGGTACTTCCTGAGGCTGAAGTTGAAGAGCTCCCTTTTTCGGATGGGGGCGAAGGTGCCATAGAGGTCTTGGATAAACACACCGAGGGGACCTTGGTCACTTGCCCAACTGAAAATGCCTTAGGGGAAGCTATAGAGGCATCCTATTTTTTGTTCGGAAAAAAGAAAAAAGCCTGGATTGAGCTCTCTCAAGCTTCTGGATTAGCCCAAATTCCTGCAAACCAACGCAATGTTTTAAAAGCGACCACCTATGGAACCGGACTATTGGTCAAAGATGCGCTTGCCAAAGGTTGTACAGAAATTATCCTGGGTGTTGGAGGGAGTGCAACCAATGACGGGGGAGCGGGAATTTATGAAGCTTTGGGGGGCTATTTCTTGGACGAGAAAGACAGGCCAATTGAACGCGGAGGAGCAGCACTGTGTTCACTAAAGTCCCTCATCCCACCTCAAATTTCTGAAAAAATTAACTGGAACGTAGCCTGTGATGTCAATAACCCCCTATTGGGAAATACAGGTGCCGCCACAGTTTATGCCCCACAAAAAGGAGCAACTCAAGAAGACGTTAAACTTTTGGAACAGAGTATGAGTCAGCTTGCGAAAGTACTCGAACAGCATTTCAACCGATCCGTAACCACCCTGAAAGGGGGAGGCGCTGCAGGTGGAACCGCCGCGGGGATGGTCGGATTTTTTAATGCCAATTTGGTTTCTGGATTTTCGCTTTTATCTGAACAGATCGGTCTTGAAAATAAAATTAAATCTGCAGATTTGGTTATCACCGCTGAAGGGAAAATAGATGAACAATCAACTCAAGGAAAACTCACGGGGAGTGTGGCTCAGCTGTGTAAAAAATATAAGATTCCTCTCATTGGTTTGGGAGGGACTGTGGAACAGCCCTATGAGGTTTTGTACGCTTCAGGGTTTACAGGGGTTTTTGCGATTCAAAACGGCCCTCGGTCAGTACGAAATTCTATGGAAAACGCAGCTTCACTCCTGACCGATGCCACAAGTCGGGTCCTCCAGTTTTATACCCAAAGTAAAAAATGAACTCCTCTTTCTCTTCAAGTCCATCACAACGATTCCTTGGTAAAAAACGTCACAACACATTTGTAAAAAGCAACTTGAGTAAGCCCTCGCTATAACTAGTTGTACTGTGTTTTGATTAACCACACCCTTCTCCTTCACTACAATCTCCTATTTTTTCCCAGCCCTCATTTTCTCCAGGTTGCTCATTAGGATTGATATACCACTTGTTTTTCCAAATTTGACAATTGAAAACTACTTCTGTCCCCGGGTTGGGATATTGATTGTCCGCGAAATAAACAGTTCTTTCGCAAAGGGAGACCGAACCGCCCGATCCTGACCCACAGCCTTCTGACCCTCCTTTATAAGGTTCAAATTCAAAATCATTTGCAAGTAAAATCGATTCTGATTCTGAAGTCCCATTTAATGCCTTAGAAGCCACATTGAGATAGGAATAGGCGGAGCTTTC
>CAXGYE010000138.1:0-4670 GCA_964013865.1 uncultured Flavobacteriaceae bacterium | reverse complement strand
CTTCCTTTACCACACTGATCGGAGGTTTTGTGCTTTATTTGACTTTGGCTTTTTTGCTGAAATTGAAAGATTTACTCTATACCAAACGCACTTCTGTATTTGATTTGTGACGAGACCCATGCTCCAATATCCCGTTTTTCGCGCGTTCCTACTACTGATTTTGATCTTGCTGTTCGGAATTACAGGCTTTTATGTTACTTCGCCTGAATTCACTTTTTTTGATGCGCTTTATATGACGGTCATCACCTTAAGTACTGTGGGATATGGAGAGGTAACAGGTTTTTCAGAAGCAGGGCGCAGCTTTTCGATTGTCTTTATACTGGTGGCCTTTGTGGTGGTTGCCCTCGCCATTCGTTTTATCGTAGAGTCGCTCTTGAGTCACTGGAGTTTGAATTATTGGAAACACAAAAAAAATAAGATTATGATAACGAAGTTAAAGGACCATACGATCGTATGTGGTTATGGACGCAATGGGCGTCAAGCCGTACAACGTTTGCAGCACCACGGAGAAAAATATATTGTCATTGAACAAGAGGAATCCCTAATCGAAGCCCATGAAAAAGAAATTCTTTTTTACAAAGGCACAGCACTTTCCGATGAGGTGCTGATGGCGGCGGGAATTGCCCGTGCTAAAAATTTAATTTGTTCCTTGCCAGACGATGCGGACAATCTTTTTGTCGTTTTGTCTGCACGGCGCTTGCAACCCGATATTGTAATCGTAAGTCGAGTTTCTGAAGAACGCAATCAATCCAAACTGGAATGGGCGGGTGCCAATCATGTGATTATGCCGGATAAGATCGGTGGCGACCATATGGCGGCATTGCTCACTGTCCCCGATTTAATTCATTTTTTAGGAAATCTGGATTGGTGGAAGGACGAGACCAGTCCGAATTTAGAAGAGGTAGCGTTACGTCAATTGCCCAAAAAATATCAAAACAAATCCTTGAAAGAGCTACAAGTTCGAGAGCGAACGGGATGTAACGTGATTGGGTATAAAGATGCGGAGGGGAACCAAAATATCAATCCCGATGCAAACCACTCATTATCAGCCGATGGGAAATTGATTGTTTTAGGGACCAGACAGAGCATAAAAAAATTAAACACAATCTTTCAGTTAGATTAATTTGTTATTCTATTCCTTTTTAGGATATTGAACCCTTAAATCCTTAATTCTGATGATCAAGTCTTTACAAACACCAAAATATTTTCTTTACTCTTTTTTATTGTTGATTTTTTCAACACCCCTAGCTGCTCAAGACCGGGGTTTGGACGAACGGATTAATGAAGCATTTACCCCAATAGCCAATTGGTGGGAAGGGTTGATATTACACAATTTTCCGGGTACTGAAATCCCTACAATTATTTTTCTTTTAGTAGGAGGAGCCTTATTTTTTACTGTTTATTTTGGTTTTGTTAATATCCGTCATTTTTCTACGGCCATCCAAACGGTTCGTGGAAAGTTTGACAGCATAGATCACCACAGTGCCGAAAAATCCGAACTTGCCTTAGACGGAGATATCAAAGGAACAATCTCCGATGAAAGCAAGGAGGGAGAGGTTAGTCACTTTCAAGCTTTGGCGACAGCTGTTTCGGGTACAGTAGGAAATGGAAATATTGCTGGAGTGGCACTCGCCATAGCAGTGGGGGGTCCAGGCGCAACTTTTTGGATGATCCTCTGTGGGCTGCTGGGAATGTCCACCAAATTTGTAGAGTGTACCTTAGGAGTAAAATACCGCGATGTGGGAGAAGACGGCACCGTATATGGAGGACCGATGTACTACCTTACCAAAGGGCTTCAAGAAAAAGGGTTTGTAACCCTAGGGAAAGTACTGGCGGGAATTTTTGCGTTTCTGTGTATCGGAGCCTCTTTTGGGGGTGGCAACGCAGCCCAATCGAATCAAGCAGCAATGCAACTTGTCGACTCTTTTGGTATGACAGGAGGAAGTGCCAGAACGATAATTGGAGTTATCATGATGGTCGTCGTCGGGGTGATCATTATTGGAGGAATCAAACGGATCGCTTCGGTTACTGAAAAAGTGGTGCCTCTAATGGCATTGATGTACATTTTAGCTTGCCTCTATATTATTTTCACCAACTTTAGTTTTGTGGACGATGCCTTTGGAATGATTTTTAGTCAAGCGTTCAGTCCTCAAGCGGGATTAGGAGGCTTACTCGGGGTATTAATTACTGGATTTAGGCGTGCTGCATTTTCTAACGAGGCTGGAGCAGGTTCTGCTTCTATCGCGCACTCGGCTGTAAAAACAAATTATGCTGCATCAGAAGGCTTAGTTGCTTTGTTGGAACCCTTTATTGATACGGTAGTAATTTGTACCATGACGGCTTTGGTAATCATTATTTTTAATGGAGACAATACGGTCTTTGACTACGGCGGGGTAGGCGGAGTGGTGATGATTGACGGAGTCCCTTCGGAAGGGGCTGGTATTACCGCTGCTGCATTTTCGAAGTACATTGCTTTTTCAGGACCGTTCTTAACGACTGCAGTAGTTTTGTTTGCAATTTCCACGATGATCTCATGGTCGTATTACGGTTTACAATCTTGGATGTACATCTTTGGAAAGAGTAAAGTGTCTGAATTGACATACAAGTCATTGTTTTTGATCTTTATTGTAATTGGTGCTGCAGGGGATATGTCTTCGGTTTGGGCATTTTCCGATGCGATGATCCTCGCTTTGGTGTTTCCGAACATGGTCGGACTGCTATTGTTGTTCCCTCGGGTTCGAGAAGAATTAAACTCCTATCTCAACGCCATTGCCACAATAAAAAAATAACACTCCCTACTTATGCCCCAATTTTCTTTTCGATTTACTCTATCCAGGCCCCAGCGTGGGGCGGTTTTAATTTTGCTTCTGCTGTTAGTTGCTGTTCAATTGTATCGACTTTTGTTAGGAAATCCAGCGCCTACTCCTATGGACCTCAGTCAAGCCCAAAGCTACCAAACCCAATTGGATTCCCTCAGAATAACGGAAAATGTACAGGCTCCAATTGTTTTTCAATACAATCCCAATTACCTTACAGAATACAGGGCTTACATTTTAGAGATTCCACTGGAAGCCTATGACAAGTTGCTTCGTTATCGGCAGACCAATGGCTATGTCAACACACCAAAACAATTTCAAGAGGTTACAAAACTATCGGACTCTCTAATGGAAAAGCTACTTCCCCAACTCAAATTCTCCAAACCTCTTTATAAATCAAAAACGAAAAATAGAATCATTTTAAAAAAGGACATTAATAAAGCATCGGCTTCGGATTTTCAGGAGGTTTCGGGCATTGGTACCGTTCTTTCGGAACGTATCGTCAAGTACCGATCCTATCTCTCAGGCTTTTCTGTTTTAGAGCAATGCTATGAGGTGTATGGTTTGGACAGTCTAGTAGTTCAAAGGCTTTGGGAGCGTTTTGAAATTCAGTCGTTTCCTGAAATTGAGCGATTGGATCTCACTACAGTAAGCCTCCAAGAGCTAGAGCAGATTCCTTATTTAAACCGTGCTGATGCGCGAAAAATAATTGCTCACAGAACAAAAAATAAAGGAATAAGCACGGCTACTTTGTCTGAACTTTTTGTAAATTTCCCAAACAAACTACAAAGAATAAAACTATATTTGTATTAAAAATTGTTTATGATTGATTTCGAACTACGTCCTGAAATTCAGTCTTCAGAAACCCAACGTATGGTTTATGAAGCCGCGCGAGACTTTGCGACACAATTCATCAAACCCAATGTGATGGACTGGGACGAAGCTCAATATTTTCCTGCAGAAATTTTTGAGCAGGCAGGAGCCCTTGGATTTATGGGGATGTTGGTTCCAGAAGCCTACGGTGGTTCTGGGATGGGATATCACGAATACGTAACCCTGATCGAAACAATTTCTATAGTGGATCCCTCTATAGGACTTTCTATAGCTGCGCACAACTCCTTATGTGTCAATCATATTTATTCCTTCGGAACGGAGGAGCAACGCAAAAAATGGCTTCCCCAGCTTTGTGAGGGAAGCGCCATTGGCGCCTGGGGACTTACCGAACACAATACCGGTTCGGATGCCAAGGGCATGTCCACTACGGCTCGTAAAGAAGGAGACCAGTGGGTTTTGAACGGTACCAAAAATTTTATTACCCACGGGATTTCTGGAGACATCGCAGTAGTGATAGCCAGAAATGGTGAAAAAGGAGACAATCGGGGAATGACAGCCTTTGTTGTAGAACGAGGAACTCCAGGTTTTTATGCGGGTAAAAAAGAAAACAAATTGGGTATGCGCGCCTCAGAAACCGCTGAAATGGTTTTTGATGAATGTGTCATCCCCGATGCAAACCGATTGGGCCCTGTAGGGGACGGTTTTATCCAATCCATGAAGATTTTAGACGGGGGAAGAATCTCCATTGCAGCCCTCTCTTTAGGGGTAGCAAAAGGAGCCTACAATGCAGCGCTGGCCTATTCCCAAGAGCGCAAACAATTTGGAAAATCGATCAGTAGCTTTCAGGGAATTTCATTCAAATTGGTCGATATGGCCACCGAAATTGAAGCGGCTTCCTTACTCACACAAAAAGCGTCGGAGTTAAAAAATCAAAATTTAAATGTGACCAAAGCAGGAGCCATGGCTAAATTATTTGCCTCTGAAACCTGTGTTAAAGTAGCCAATGAGGCCGTACAAATT
>CAXGYE010000137.1:0-4702 GCA_964013865.1 uncultured Flavobacteriaceae bacterium | reverse complement strand
ACGCATATTTTTTTGGAGGTTCTGGGGCTAAGGTTAATGTGGTGTTTTCAAAAGAACGGCCATCGGCTAGTGTAATCGAGAGGCCTTGTTGAAGTTGACGGTAGTGATAGTGTTCCAAATCTAAATCGGCGACTGCGGCGGTATTAATTTTACGTTTTGTCGTTTTTGAAGTAAACAAAAATCCATTCGTATATACCCGATGATCTAGCGGAAGCGTAGCTACTGAAACCACTTCGTCTTCAAAAAGAATTTCACTTTTTGAGGAAGAGAGCTCGTGAAAGTGAAGCGAATAATCCGTCCAAGATTTTGCCAATTTGAGTTGTAGTGTAATAATTTCTTTGATCCCTTCCGGTCCGTAAACATGCAAGGGGGCGGATCGGCCTAATAATCGAAAACTACTAATTAATCCGATAAGGCCATAAAAATGATCGCCGTGTAAATGGGAAATGAAAATATGTTGGATTCTAGAAAACTTCGCTTTGCATTTTCGCAATTGCATTTGGGTTCCTTCTCCACAATCTATGAGAAAAAGATTCCCTTGAAATTCGAGGAGTTGTGAGGTAGTGTGTTTATTCGCTCTGGGTGTAGCGGAGTGGCATCCTAAAATCGTGAGTTCCATCATATCAAAAGCCTAAATCGCGTTGCATTTGCTCAAAGGTGACAAAGTCTAAAGCTTCGGTTTTGGTGGGAACACAATTCCAATCTTCAGGATACTGACCTTGCTGTTCAACGGGAAGAATTACAACAAAACATTTATTGATTTTGTCTTGGTGTACTTTTACAGAGTTTAAAACCTCTGAACTTAAGACGAGTGAGGAACAATCTACTATCAAGTCAACCATTAGTTGCTGCAATTTGGAAAACAGCTGATTTTCGTTTTTACCAACTGCTGCTGCTTCTAAATATCCTATATCTGGGCTTTCCAGTTGTATCATGTTGTTACCCTGTTGAGTTGTGAACCTAGAAGGTAGATGATTGCCATCCTTATAGCAACCCCGTTTTCTACTTGATCTAAAATGATAGCCTGCTCAGAATCGGCTACTTCACTGGTAACCTCTACCCCCCTATTGATCGGACCTGGATGTAAAACCACAATCTCTTTTCTGAGTTGTTTTAAACGTGCTCCATTCAGCCCAAAGTTTTGACTGTACTCCCGCGTACTGGGGAAATAACTGAGTTCCATCCGTTCTTTTTGTACACGAAGCATGTTGACCGCATCACACCAGTTCAACACGCTCATTAAATCAGAAGAAGTAGTTACTCCAAGTGATTCTATATACTTAGGTAAAAGAGATTTAGGCGCACAAAGTTTAACTTCTGCACCGAGCATTTTTAAGGCATAAATATTGGAAAGTGCCACACGGGAATGGAGAATATCTCCCACAATGGCAATGCGCCTCCCCTTTAAATCGCCTAACTTTTCTTGTAGCGAGTAGGCATCCAACAAGGCTTGCGAGGGATGCTCATGAGTACCGTCACCTGCATTGACAATGCAAGAATCTACTTGTTTTGACAAGAAGTGAGCTGCTCCTGGATTGGGATGGCGCATCACGATCAGATCCACTTTCATGGCTAAGATATTATTGACCGTATCAACTAGGGTTTCCCCCTTGGAAACGGAGGACTGATTAGCAGAAAAATTAATCACATCGGCAGACAGACGCTTTTCCGCAAGTTCAAAAGAAAGCTTTGTTCTTGTACTGTTTTCAAAAAATAAATTGGCGATGGTAATGTCTCTAAGGCTGGGAACTTTTTTAATCGGTCTGTTGATTACCTCTTTAAAGTGTGTTGCCGTTTCAAAAATCAAGTGTAAATCTTCAGGGATAAGATATTTAATTCCTAGTAAATGGGAAACACTTAATTTTTTCATTCGCTGTGTTTTTCTAAATAAATGATACTTTCCTCTTGCTCTTCGGACCAAACAACCTTTACCTTATCCCCTTGTAATGCATCTACCTGAGCACCCAGATAATCTGGCTGTATCGGTAAATGACGACTGAATCTTCGATCTACCAAGACCAATAACTCGATGGACTTGGGTCTGCCGTAACTGTCGATTGCCGTAAGCGCAGAACGGATACTTCTACCCGTAAATAAAACATCGTCAATCAAAACCACCTCTTTTCCCTCCACCATTACATTCATTTCCGTAGTTTTCGCATTGAGCGGTTTTTCACTTCTCCTAAAATCATCTCTAAAAAATGTGGTATCCAGTATTCCCGATTGAATGACTCCAAAACCTTCTTTTTTTAGCAATTCCAGTAAACGCTCCAACAAAAGGGTACCACGAGGCTGTAGTCCTACCAAAACAGTGTTTGAAAAATCTCCATGGCGCTCCATCAATTGATGACACAATCGATTCAAGATGATGCTGACTTTTTGTTTGCTGAGAAGTACCTTAGATGCCATTCGAAGAATATATCACAAAAGTATTGTTTTCTAGAGTATAAAAAAAACCCTCCATAGGGAGGGTTCTTAACATTTTAAAACAAGTAGAATGGTTATTATTCATCCTTTTTCATCTTGTCTTTTAAATTAGCCAATGCATCTAAATCTCCAAGAGTGGCTTTTTCCGAATTAGAAGCAGCAACTTTTGCAGAAGCACGCTTGACATTCCTCATTTCCTGCTCTTTGAAGAGCACTGTATGCGAAGCGACAACACGTTTGAATTCTTTGTTGAACTCAATAATTTTAAAGGTGGCTGCTTCTCCTTTTGAGAGTTTTGAACCATCTTCTTTTTCCATATGACGTGAAGGAACAAAAGCTACAATATCTTCATTAAAATGAATCGTAGCACCTTTATCCACAACTTCCGTGATGGAGGCCTCGTGTTCCGTATCTAAAGCAAACTCCTTTTCATACTTGTCCCAAGGGTTATCTTTGGTGTGTTTGTGTCCTAAACTCAATTTTCGACCTTCCACATCCAATTCAAGAACAATGACGTCTATCTTGTCCCCTAAAGTCAATACCTCAGAGGGGTGTTTCACTTTTTTAGTCCAAGAGAGATCCGAAATGTATACTAAACCATCGATTCCTTCTTCAAGCTCAATAAACACTCCAAAGTTGGTAAAGTTTCTCACCAAACCGTTGTGTTTTGAACCAATTGGATATTTGGAAGTGATGTCTGTCCATGGATCAGGAGTAATTTGCTTTATTCCAAGAGACATTTTGCGAGACTCACGGTCTAAGGTTAAGATTACAGCTTCTACTTCATCTCCTACTTTTACAAAGTCTTGTGCAGAACGCAAATGGGTGGACCATGACATTTCTGAAACGTGTACCAGCCCTTCTACGCCTTCTTCGATTTCAACAAAGGCACCGTAATCTGCAATAACAACCACTTTTCCTTTGACGCGATCTCCTTCTTTCAATTCGCCAGACAACTGATCCCACGGGTGGGCACTCAATTGTTTCAGACCCAATTGAATTCTAGATTTGTTATCGTCAAAGTCAAGGATAACTACATTGAGTTTTTGATCCAATTCTAAAATTTCACTTGGGTGATTGATTCTAGTCCAGGATAAATCTGTAATGTGAACTAAACCGTCTACACCTCCAAGATCGATAAAGACTCCATAGGAAGTAATGTTTTTAACAATACCCTCGAGTACTTGACCTTTTTCTAGTTGACCAATGATTTCTTTCTTTTGTTCTTCGATGTCTGCCTCAATCAGTGCTTTATGAGATACAACCACATTTTTAAACTCGTGGTTGATTTTGACCACTTTAAATTCCATGGTCTTGTTCACATACTGATCATAATCTCGGATGGGTTTTACATCAATTTGAGAACCAGGTAAAAAGGCTTCTATGCCGAATACATCGACAATCATTCCTCCTTTGGTTCTACATTTCACAAAACCACTTACAATTTCTGAATTGTCATGCGCATTATTGACACGGTCCCATGCCTTAATCACACGTGCTTTACGGTGAGAAAGGACCAACTGACCTGTTCTGTCTTCGCGCATGTCGACAATGACTTCCACCTTGTCCCCGACTTTTAGGTCAGGATTGTAGCGGAATTCGTTTAGTGAAATGACTCCTTCGGATTTTGCATTGATGTCGATAATCGCTTCACGTTCGGTCATATAGACCACCGTACCTTCGATTACATCTTCATCCGCAGTATCAACAAAGTTTTCTTTAACCAACTTTTCAAATTCATCGAGTTGTTTCTCATCGATCACATCGATTCCTTCTTGGTAGTTGTGCCAGTTGAAGTTGTCTAAAAACTCAGCTTGCGCTTTCTGGGTGTCTGCTGTATTTTCTTTTTGATCTTCAACCACAGCCACATCTTCCATTGTTTCAGCTACAGGAGTTTCCACTTGTTCCGCTGCTGCTATCACTTCAACAGTTTCTACTTCTTCTTCCTTTTTAGGAGCTGCTTTTTTGGTAGTAGCTTTTTTGGTTGTTGCTTTTGCAGCAGTTTTTTTCGCAGGAGTTTTAGCAGTTGCTTTTTTTTCTGCGGTTTTTGTAGTTTTCTTTTTTGCTGCAGTTTTCTTAGGCGCTTCTTTTTCTTCAGCGGCCTTTTCGGTTGGTTCTTTAGCCATTTCCGAGGGGGGTTTTGTATTCTGCCGTTGGGAAAACCTTCATTGCAAAGGCAGAAGATGTTGTGTTAAATTGAATGCTTTCGGTATTTTCCTATCAATTAAAAGCGTGCAAATATAATGGTAATGACTTGATATACAAACTATAATCG
>CAXGYE010000136.1:0-4794 GCA_964013865.1 uncultured Flavobacteriaceae bacterium | reverse complement strand
CGCCTTCTTCGAGACCCTTCAAGTTTTACTTGGAGGGTCTTTTTTTTGGAAAACGTTTAGGTTATGAATAGTTGCGGATTTCTAGTCACTATCAGCCTTTGGCGGATTTATACAGTCCTTAATTTTATGTCTTGTTTTTCGTTTTATCACTTAAACCACTACTAATCGCTTTATTAGTAATTATCAAAAGAGCAAAAGCGCAACAGCCTTCTATTTTGAGTTTTTAGATCTTATTTTGTAGTCTTTCCACCCATCTCTGTAAACACTTTATCTACAGGCTCCCAAAGTTCAATTTTGTTGCCTTCAGGATCTAGGATATGGATAAACTTGCCGTAGTCGTAACTTTGAAGAGTGTCTAAGATTTCCACTCCCTCTGCACGAAGTTGCTCAACCATGCCCTCAATATTTTGCACTCGGTAATTGATCATAAACTCCTTTTTTGATGGATTGAAATAGTCACTGCCTGTTTTAAACGGACTCCACTGTAAGTAGTTGATTTCTTCTGGGCGGTTTGCATTGCGAAATTCAAAACTGGAACCCCATTCGTTAACTTCAAGACCTAGATGTCGTTCGTACCAGTTTTTAGTACTATCGGGATCGTCTGAAAAAAAGAAAATTCCTCCAATTCCAGTTACTTTGGGTTCGAGGGGTGTAGATTCGGGTGTTTTCATCGATTTGGATTTGGGTGTGTTACAACTTAAAAGTATAAAAATTAAAATAAAGGGTTGGGGTTTCATCAGTTTGGGGAGTATTTAAAAAATATTAGGAGTTAAAATAGAATCTATTCCTCTACAGCCGCCGGTTCCATTTGGATTTCAGCTTTTAGATGGATCATTTTAGCAATCGTAAAGGCAGCAGTAGAAATGATTTGATTCATGTTTTCTACTTCCATTTTTTCGGCTTCGTCTCCTGCTTTGTGGTAAAAATCAAAATTTTTAAAGTCAAATGAGGACAAGGTAAAAGCAGGGGTTTCCAGCTCTTGAAAAAAGGCGTAATTATCCGATCTTCTAAAGAGGTTGAGTTTTTTAGCTTCTGGAAGAAATTGAACAAAATTCGGGGAAATGGTATTCATCACTTCCGGCATATTGGAATAGTTGTAGCCGGTCATATAGGCTTGATTTGCTCCAGTGGTCAAAGTTTTCCCGATCATTTCAAAATTGATCATGTAGTCTGGTTTGATGTTTTCATCTTTAAAGCGTTGCGCCAAATGATAGGCACCTCTAAGGCCTTTTTCTTCATCGGCAAACAGAGCCAATACAATATTTTGATCCCATTCAAATTGGGCTAAAAACGATCCTACCTGTAGTACCGCCGTAGACCCGGTAGCATTGTCGTTAGCTCCGTTGTAAATTGTATCTCCTTCGGATCCTCGAATTCCCACATGGTCCAAATGGGCACCAATCAATATCGTTTTTTTCTGAGGGTCATACGTCCCAATTTGACCAACCACGTTGTAAGTTTTTACGCCCTTGGTACTCAAGGTGTCTTGATAGTCGGGATAAAAGGGAGTAATGTTTTTTGCTTGAAAATAGTCGGTGACAAATTCTGCAGCTTTAAAGTAGCCCCCACTTTGGGAATCCCGCCCCATCATATTGTCCGAGGCTAGGGTAAAAAGAATTTTTTGCGTTTCAGAAAGATTTATTTGATTTTGAACTTGTTCCAAAGTGAGTGTTTCAACCGGGTGGGTGGGGGTATTTTCACATCCCATTAAGAGAATGAGAAAGGAAAGAGAAGCTAATTTTTTCAACATTATCTTTTGTTTTTTGTTTAAATATAAGATTGTATTTTTAGCTCATGAATAAAATTAGTTTGTTCTTTTTTTTACTGGTCTCTTTGGCATTTGGTCAAAAAGGGGAACGCTCACAACTCATTCTACCTCCAAAACAAATTGTACAAATCAATTATCCGTTGTACCAAGGGTTTAATGTCAAAATTTGGAACAAGTCTAAATTTGATTTAGGTGTTTCGGCTCGAGAACAAAAAACAGATTCTTTAGTCAAAGGCTTTGGTTTGGATTCGGGAAGTTCAGCAGTCTTAGAAGTCAACAAAGGTCTGTACCTGCAATTTGAAAACCGCTATCTAGCCTCACTCAAAGTAGAATACACCTTACAAAAAGGAGTGGAAGGGAAAAAGAAATCTACAAAACCCCTTACACCGCAACGCGCGTTTTATTTGGAAAACAATACAGCGCAAAGCATTCCTTTGCGTATTCCTGGGGTGATGAATCCCAATCTCAGCCCCTTTTCACGGAGTGGGGTTGATTTGCCCAACGGGCAGCAAATCTTCCTTGATCTCAATGGAAAACGAATCTTACTCCTTACTGTTACCGATTCTATTCCCCACGGAGCTCGCATCGATGTGGCAAATCTGATTAACAAAGCTTTAAACGAGCAATAGGAGCGCTACCAATCAAATAAATACTGAAATTTCACATACAGTTGACTGTTTTCGATTCCGTATCGGTTTCCTTCCTCAATTCTAGAATAGCCATTGGTCCCCCCTATATAGAAGATGGTAAACGGATTGGGATTCCATTTGAGTAAAGGTTGCAAGAAAAAAACCTTGTCAAAATCATTAAACTCTCCGATAAGGCGAAAGGAAAAGTTCGGATTGAATTGGTAATTGATCGTGGAACGTGCAATAAAGCCAGAAAAGTAAAGGCTGCCGTCTTCTTTGTTTTTCAGTTGTGAATACCGCAGAGAAGGGCTAATTCTCAGTTTGGGAGTAAGCTGGAAATTATTGAAAGTTCCGATAAAAAAGTTGTCCCCCACCGCGGGATTGTCAGAATCGTAGCGCAAGGCCTCCCCAACTCTAGTGAAAACACCCAGCCGAACTGCCTCTGAAGGATTGTAGGAAGCAAAAATGCTAAATTCGGGCATGTTTTCTCCAATAAAACCTTCAAACTCTTCATTAATGACATAATTATAACTGATTTCACTTTCAATATTACCGCTCAGTTGGATGTACATTGCAGTTCCAAAATCCAAATATTTCCTCAAGTTATCGTAATTATAATTGATTTCACTTCCCACGTAGATTCCTAATTGTTTTACAAAATCCTCTTTCTCAAAAAAGTGCTGGTAACCGTGAAAGACATCTAAGAAACGAACACTGTTTTGGGTAACAAAACCCAAAGGGGTTTGGTAGTGGGGGGAGTATTGTTCGTATTCCAGTTCCGTGTTCCAGTGTTTGGTATTGCGTTGTAAAGAAAAATAGAGTGCATCACCATTGAGCTTTTCACCGTCTAATTGGGTGTTTTTATCGCGTATGCGGTCTGTTTCTTCTATCCAATCTGTGTTGGGTTCTAGCAAGATACTTTTGTTAAATTCAAAACTTGCCGTATAGGATTTTTTAAAGCGATAACGTCCGTCTACCCCCAAGGTATGCCCATAGCCTCCGGATTTAAAAATTCGATTGGTGGTTAAAAACCCGATATTGGTTCCTTGCTCATAGGTGCGTTGATACCTAAAAATATTTGAAAAAGAAGCAGCCCCTTCGCCAAAATAGGATCGGTTTTCACCCGCAGTTAGGTAAGGCGAGGCTTCATCATAAGCGGTCAGCCAGTAAAACCGTTGGTTTTCACCTTGGCTGATCAGTTTGGTAGAAAGTAGGGGTTTGTTAATGGATCGGGTGTAAACGGTGTTAAGTCGGGTCTCGATGATGTCATTGCCCTCGTTAAAATAAGGGCGTCGCTCCTGAAAGAAAATCGCAAAAGTATTGTTGGCTGTGATTTGGGAAACATCGGCTTCTACCTGCGAAAAATCGGGATTGATGGCGTACTCCAAAGAGGTAATGTTATTTAGGTCAAACAAGCCACTCAGTCCAACGGTTCCGTTTGGTTTTCCGTAATCTAAGGTTCCCTCCGGGGTGGTTCCTTCCAAACCTCCATAGACATAAGGGAGCAGGTTGACCCGATTTTTAGATTTGATGTTTTGTAAAGTGAGCTCCGTAGGCGTTTGACAGGGCAAACAGGGATTGTTTAAATCAATAGGGAAATTGATGTTTTGACTGCGGTTATTTTCAGTAAAAGTAGAACGGTAGAGCATAATTTTCCACTTCAATTCAGGAGCTTGTTTGAATTGCAATACACTAAAGGGAATCTTGAGTTCCACATGATAGCTGTCTTTGTGTTTGCTTGCTTTAGAATCAAAGTTGACATCGTAGGAAACATCATCTTGCCCTGTAGAAAGTAATTTGAGGTCCAGTTGATTTCCCTCTGGATTGGCACCCAAACTCACCATGTAGCGTCCGTCTCCGTAAGTATCTATACCAATTAAAACATTGTCGTCTCTATAACCTTCATCTCGATTGCGAACGGAGGAACGCAAATTGGCCATATCGGCATAAGCGATAAATCCAACATACAAATCCGTTTCGGAATACGTAATAAATACTTCAGTCAAATGAGGGGAAGGCACATTGTTCCCTGGATCAATTTCATAATCGATTTTAAAAGTTTCTGCCCCTTCCCATTCCTCGGGACTTACTATTCCATCGAATTCTGGAAGTACTTTTTGGGCTTGAATAAATAGGGGAAAAAGGAGTAGTAGGGAAAGAAGGGGCTTGTACATTTACAGACTTTTACATTATGACGCCTTTCTTCTGGATTTGTTACAGTTTTTTTAAAAGTAGCCCTTGCTTTTAATGCAAGGATTTTAAAAATTCATCAGCGGTCATTACAGGCAATAGAGATTTTTTAAAGTCCTTTCCATTTCTAGTAATGATAATTTCACAATTTGATTCCACTGCACTAAAATATTGCAACGCATCTTCAAAATCTTTTATCTGAGAATT
>CAXGYE010000135.1:0-4824 GCA_964013865.1 uncultured Flavobacteriaceae bacterium | reverse complement strand
AGACTCCTACAAATCAATTTTAGAATCTTTGATTCACGCCGGTGCTGACCAAGAAACGGACGTAGAAGTGGTGAGTTTGCATTCTGAGGAGATCGATTTGGGTAATGTCGATGAAGTGTTTGGTGAATTAGACGGAGTACTTGTTGCTCCCGGCTTTGGAGAACGAGGAATCGAAGGAAAAATAACTGCCATAGAATATGCACGAAAACACAATCTCCCCTTTTTAGGGATTTGTTTGGGGATGCAAATGGCAGTGATCGAATACGCCCGGAATCACGTTGGGCTGACAGATGCCAATTCTACCGAGATGGATCCTGATTGTAAATTTCCAGTAATCGATTTAATGGAATCTCAAAAAAGCGTTCTTAAAAAGGGGGGTACGATGCGTTTAGGTGCTTGGGACTGTAAGATTCAACCTGGAACAAAAACTTCCGAAATCTACCCTTCGACTTCGATTTCAGAACGGCACCGCCATCGGTATGAATTCAATAACGATTACTTGGATCAAATTTTTGATACCGACTTCATCATTGCTGGGAAAAATCCAGAAACTGATTTAGTCGAAATTATAGAATACAAAAAACATCCTTGGTTTGTAGGCGTTCAGTTTCACCCTGAATACAAAAGCACAGTCTCCAATCCGCATCCCTTATTTAAAGGTTTTGTCCAAGCAAGCCTAGCTAAAAAATTAACTCCTTAAATTCTCGTAAAATGGAAGAAAAAAAGTTTGATCCCTATCAGTTTACAGGATTTATTTTGATTGCCTTGATCTTGACATGGATGTTGTATCGAAACGGTCCTGAAGAAGTTCCCACTGAGGAAAAAACCACTACAGAGCAGCAAGTCACCACTCCTCCTGTATCACAGGCCGTACAAGACTCCCTTCAGCAGCAGCAAAAAGTGGTTGCCTATGGAGATTTAGGGAATTTGTTTGTTCCCAACAACATACCAAATACGGTTTTTACCACAGAAAATTTAACCCTGGAATTGCAAGCCCAAGGAGGAGGAATTCACAAACTGACCCTTCAAGAATTTGAAAATTACGCAGACTTACCCATCCCGATGGTGCAAAACGGGAATATGGATTTTGCTATTACTTTAAATACCAAAGACGGACGCATACTCAATACTAAAGATTTTTATTTTACCCCATCCCTTACAGAACGTGATGAGGAGTTTATTGTTTCTATGCGAGCTGCTCTATCGGAAACCCAATATGTCGCATACGAATACGTGTTTCCCAAGACAGGCTATTTATTTACGGTGAACTTTAAAACGGTGGGAATGGAAGGTCTTTTGGACGGAAATCAACCGCCAAAAGTGAGCTGGACCACCGATGTCTATCGCAACTCCAGAAGTATGGATTACGAAAACCGTTATACAGAATACACTTTTGGATATGAAGAGGATCGAGTAGATTATTTATCACTGAGTGGAGAGGATCAAGAAACGCGAGAAGGGATTCGTTGGATTTCCTATCGCCAACACTTTTTCAGCGCGATTCTCATACCAGATTCCCCCATTGCCTCAGCAGATTTAAAATCTAAAGATTTGTCTAGTGAGGAAGGGCTAGAAGAAAAATTTACCAAGCGGTTTGAAACCACCTATGCCTTGCCCGTACAGTCGGGAAATATCAATACTCAATTTGAGTTTTATTACGGACCTACGGATTATAAGACTTTACAAGACCTAGAAGGGGATTTAGAAGCTTCTATTCCCATGGGCTGGGGTATCTTTGGATGGATCAATCGGGTGCTCTTTTTGCCGCTGTTTGGCTTTTTGTCATCGTTCCTTTCGTATGGGATTGCTATTATTGTGATGACCATTATCGTACGATTGGCCATGTCTCCGGTTACGTATAAATCGTATGTTTCCCAAATCAAAATGAAAGTTTTGCGTCCTGACGTTGAGGCTATTACCGCCAAGTACAAGGACGACGCGGTAAAACGCCAGCAAGAAACCATGAGTTTGTATTCCCGTGCCGGTGCCAATCCCATGTCGGGTTGTGTGCCTGCCTTGATTCAACTGCCAATCTTTTATGCATTATTCTCATTTTTCCCTGTCGCTTTTGTTTTAAGAGACAAGAGTTTCCTTTGGGCGGACGACCTCTCTTCTTACGATTCGATTTTGGAATTAGGGTTTAGTATTCCGTTTTACGGAGACCATGTAAGTTTATTCCCCATTTTGGCTTCAATAGCAATTTTCTTTTACACCAAAATGACTACAGGGCAGCAACCCATGCCACAGCAACCAGGAATGCCCAATATGAAAATCATCATGTACCTGATGCCCTTGATGATGTTGTTTTTCTTTAACAATTACGCCAGTGGATTGAGTTTGTATTATTTTGTTTCCAACCTCTTGACTATTTTCTTGATGTTGATCATCAAAAATTATATTATAGATGATTCGAAGATCCACGCCAAGATTGAAGAAAATAAAAAGAAGCCTAAAAAATCAGGAGGCTTTTCTGCGCGTTTGCAAAAGGCTATGGAAGAAGCCGAAAAACAGAAAAAGAAGCGAGGCAAATAATTCTAAGATCCTGACTATCTTTGTGGTATGAAAAAACGGGTTGTCATAGGACTTTCTGGTGGAGTGGACTCCAGTGTGGCGGCTTATCTTTTAAAAAAAGAGGGCTATGAGGTCATTGGTCTGTTTATGAAAAACTGGCACGATGAATCCGTTACCCTATCCAACGAATGCCCCTGGCTGGAAGACAGCAACGACGCGATGTTGGTTGCAGAAAAACTGGGGATTCCTTTTCAAACAGTGGATTTGAGTAAGGAGTACAAAGAGCGTATCGTGGACTATATGTTTAACGAATACGCCCAAGGACGTACGCCTAATCCCGATGTGTTGTGTAACCGCGAGATCAAGTTTGATGTATTTTTAGATATCGCTCTTTCGCTAGGAGCTGATTATGTCGCTACAGGGCACTATTGTCAAAAAGGGGCTTTTCAAAATAAAGATGAGGAAACGGTGTATCGACTCCTCGCTGGTAAAGACAACAACAAGGATCAGTCTTACTTTTTGTGTCAATTGAGTCAAGCGCAACTGAGCAAAGTCCTCTTTCCCATTGGACATCTTAAAAAAGCTGAGGTAAGAGAAATTGCAACAACTCAAAATTTAGTTACGGCAGACAAAAAAGATTCACAAGGTTTGTGCTTTATCGGTAAAGTGCGTTTACCGGACTTTTTGCAACAGCAACTCAAGCCTAAAACGGGACAGATCATTAAGATTCCAGAAACACTTTCTGCCTATGAAAATCAAAACGGAGCGAAGCAAACCCTAGATCAAAAAGCAGAAAAACACCAGTACGAGATCAGTGACGGTACTTTGATTGGCGAGCATCAAGGGGCCCATTTTTACACCATAGGACAGCGGAAGGGTTTGGGAATTGGAGGATTTGAAGAGCCTTTATTTGTCATTGATACAGATGTAGAGGAAAATCTGATCTATGTAGGAGAAGGCAAGTCCCATCCCGGTTTGTATCGAGATACCCTAAAGGTAGCCTCAGAAGAAATCCACTGGATCCGAACTGATTTGAATCTTGAAATTGGGGACAGCCTTAAAGTTTCTGCCCGTATTCGCTACCGCCAACCTTCACAAAAAGCAACCCTTTTTCAAACAAAAGAAGGACTCTACATTACTTTTGAAGAACACCAATCCGCAATTACCCCCGGACAGTTTGTGGCTTGGTATGAGGGAACAGAATTGTTGGGGTCGGGGGTGATTGCTTAATCTTCCAACTCTCGAATCTGATTCAAAGCTTCTTCAAGGGTTTGTACGGGTAAATAACACACTTTGTTTTCACAAACATAGAGATGAGTTTCCTCCTCCACAAAGCGGTCTTTGAGCAGGGGAAGGCTACTGGGTGAAGTACTGCTTTGAAAAAGCACGTTGGGGTAGTGGTATTTTTGAAATTCAGCGGCAAATTTATGAGCCATAGGTCCTAGGATGACCAATTCATAATGTGGGAATGCGAGTTTTGCAAAAAGTTGACTCCACTGAGAATAATCGCTGCTTCTCCCTTCTTGATAATTTGGCAAAACCGCTTCCAACATCTTTTGGGCTTGGTTTTGATATTCCTCTTTTCCCAGCCACTGAGCTAACGTCCAAAGGTTGTCCGCCATAACCGCATTGGCGGAAGGGATGACGTTGTCGTCTATAGAGACCAGTTTAGAAACTAGGGTAGGATCTTGAGAGAACGTAAGGAAAGGGCTTTCCTTTTCCTTAAATTTCTTTAAGGTGGTTTGTGTCCACTGCTCGGCATCGTCTAAATACTGGGTTTTTAAAGTGGTTCGGTACAAGGCATTGGCAGCTTGAATTAAAAAAGCGTAATCCTCCAAAAAGGCTTCTACTTTGGGTGTTCCCTGTTGCACCGTATGGTACAATTGATCCTTTTTAAAGGCAGCTGTTTTGATGAAACGATAGACGGTTTCAGCTTCCCTCAGGAATTTTTTTGTTCCAAAGGCTTCGTAAGATTGCGTTAATCCAACAATAAGCTGAGCATTCCAAGAAGTTAGGATTTTTGTGTCAATTAAGGGAACTTCGCGTTGGCGAATCAATTCCTTAAAATGTGTTTCCCACTCTGTTTTTTTGGTGTGAAGTGCTTCTTCGGTGAGTTGATGCTTTTCTAAAAATTCAGAGGTAATTGCAGCTTGCCTGAGGTGGTAAAAATGCGTTTCAAAAGGAACGTTTAAATCAATGGAATAAAATTCAAGTAAGAGGGCAATGTCATCCGCTTCGGCGGCTTGGAGTTCTTCTTTTGAAAAGACGTAAAATCGGCCTTCTCCCAAACTCGTATCTGCATCTATGGCCGAA
>CAXGYE010000134.1:0-4839 GCA_964013865.1 uncultured Flavobacteriaceae bacterium | reverse complement strand
AAATACACTCCAACAAAAACTAAAAGACAAGCTAGGATTTTTACCCCATCCAAAATATCATTTCCTGTAATTACGGCATAGAGGATGGTAATTAGAGGTTGAAGGTAGGTAAAGGCGCCAATCGCCGTGGGAGGTAAGGTTTTCAGTGCATAGACATTGAGCATATAGGTCATAAAAGTCGTTCCTACGACAACAAACCCCATACGCCAAATGGCTTCGAAAGGAAGGGTAGTCCAAGACACCTCACTGAACTCTGAATAGGTGACAGGGAAAGTGTAAAAAATTCCAATCAAAAACATCCATTTCATCAAGGTAATCGTACTGTATTTCTTCGTTAAGGGTTTTACCATGACAAGATAGGCACCAAAACTAGTAGCATTTATCAGGAGCATGGTATTGCCCAAAGGAATATTGGGTGCATTGAGGACTTGGGTCGTATTGCCATAGAGTATCAAAATAATTGCACCCGTAAAACCCAATACAATCCCTAAGAATTTAAATAGCGTTAGTTTTTCTTTTAGAAAGAAGGCGGAAAGAATGAGAATGATGATGGGGGTAAGGGTGACAATAACACCACTGTTGATAGGTGTGGAGAGTTGGAGCCCTTTGAAAAACATCAACATATTGATACACATACCCAAAAAAGCAGCTCCTGCAATTCTCAGATAGTCTTTTCGTTCGATGGTCTCTTTGGGGACAAAAAGACTTATTGTCCAAAACAGCACACTAGCCCCCACTACTCGGAGCATGATAAATCCAAAAGGGCCAATGTAGTGCGGCATCACCACTTTGGCAATGGTGTGGTTTAAACCGTAAATGGTAGTTGCTCCAAAAGCAGCAAGTAATGCAAGAGCCCTACTGTTCATCTAAAAAAGCTTTAGCTTCAGCTACGGTCTTTGCAGCATTCCCCACAAAAATATGTTCCTCATAAACTAAGACAGGACGTTTTAAAAAAGTGTAATGCTCCAGCAACAGAGTTTTATAGTCTTGCTCACTAAGATTCTTTTCTTTTAGGTTGCGTTGTTTGTAAAGCTGTGCACGCTTATTAATTAAGTCTTCGTAACGGCCTACCCTTTTGTGTAGGTCTTCTACTTGAGCTGTTGTAAGCGGATTTTTCTTAATGTCGATTTGGGTAATCGTATCCTTTAGTTTGAGATCGTTTAGAATTCGTTTACACGTATCACAACTGCTTAAATAATAAAATAGACGCATGGAAATCACTTTAGCTTTACAAAGAAAAATCATTTTTGTGGAACCACAGGGGTTTTGCCTAAAATCAAATACCTTTACAACGGAAAAAAACTTGATGACATGAAAGACAAACTTCATTTCAATAGTGCCACCATTCACGGAGGGCAAGCCCCTGATAAAGGGTATGGTGCGGTAATGCCCCCCATTTATCAAACCTCAACTTATGCGCAAACCACTCCAGGCGGACATCAAGGTTTTGAATACAGCCGTACGCACAATCCGACACGCCAAGCTTTGGAAAAATCCTTGGCCAGTATTGAAGCGGGAAACTACGGTTTTGCTTTTGGGTCGGGACTAGCAGCGATGGATGCGGTTTTAAAACTGCTCAAACCGGGAGATGAAATCATTTCTACAGACGATCTTTACGGAGGATCCTACCGTTTGTTTACCAAAATCTTTGAAGATTTTGGACTGAAGTTTCACTTTGTACCCATGTCCAATACAGCAGCAATTGCTGACGCCATAACGGAAAAAACGAAATTGATTTGGGTAGAAACCCCAACCAATCCCATGATGAATGTCATTGATATCAAGGCGGTGGTGGAGTTGGTTCAAGACAAAGACATCTGGGTCGCGGTGGACAATACCTTCGCTTCTTCCTACATTCAGCAGCCCCTAACGATGGGAGCTGATATTGTAATGCACTCGGCTACAAAATACCTTGCGGGGCATTCCGATGTCGTATTGGGTGCCTTGGTGGTAAACGAAGCAAAGCTTGCTGAGCGCATAGGTTTTATTCAAAATGCCAGTGGTGCCATCTGTGGTCCAATGGATAGTTTTTTAACTCTGAGAGGAATCAAAACCCTGCACGTTCGAATGGAGCGTCATTGTGAAAATGCAGCCACTATTGCTCATTTTTTAAATGAAAACCCCAAAATTGACAAAGTTTATTGGCCGGGTTTTGAATTTCATCCCAATCACGAAGTAGCTAAAAAGCAGATGCAAGGTTTTGGAGGAATGCTCTCCTTTGTAACCAAAGGAGCTGACTATGCGGCAGCCATTAAAATTGTAGAGCGGTTAAAACTTTTTACCCTTGCGGAATCACTGGGGGGAGTTGAGAGTTTGGCGGGACATCCGGCAAGCATGACCCACGCCTCCATTCCAAAAGAGCTAAGAGAAAAAAGTGGGGTGGTCGATGCACTGATTCGACTCAGTGTAGGTATAGAAGATGTACGAGATTTAATCGCGGATTTAGAACAAGCGATTGGTTAATTCTCTTTCATGGAACTTCCCAAAAACAAGAAAATTTACTTTGCCTCCGACCAGCATTTTGGAGCTCCTACTCCTGAGTTGAGTAAAGTCCGCGAGGGACATTTTCTGCGTTGGTTGAACGAGATCGAGGAAGACGTGGCCGTCTTGTTTTTATTGGGGGACTTGTTTGATTTCTGGTTTGAATACAAAAAGGTAGTTCCTAAAGGCTTTGTCCGAATTTTGGGAAAATTAGCAACCCTTTCTGATCGGGGAATTCCCATTCATTACTTTGTAGGGAATCACGACCTGTGGATGAAAGACTATTTTGAAACGGAGCTTCATATTCCCGTTTATCATAAACCTCAAGAATTTACTTTTAATAAGACTACTTTTTTTATCGCACACGGAGACGGTTTGGGTCCTAACGACAAAGGGTACAAACGAATGAAAAAGTTGTTTACCAATCGCCTAGCTCAACGCCTTTTTAGAGCGTTGCATCCCGACCTAGGAATGCGGTTGGGGCACTATCTTTCAGTAAAAAACAAATTGATATCAGGAGATGAGGATGCCGTTTTTTTAGGAGATGAAAACGAATGGTTGGCGCGTTATGCAAAACGTAAACTGGAACAAAAACACCGTGATTATTTTGTTTTCGGGCACCGTCACATTCCTTTGGAAATCGATTTGAACGCAGACTCAAAATACATCAATCTCGGCGATTGGGTTTCCCATTACACCTATGCTGTGTTTGATGGAAACCGTCTGGAACTCAAAAAATGGGATACCCAAAAATATGATTGAAGAAAAATCGTTGAGCCTTGAAAATGCACTACTTGTAGGTGTGATCAACAGTCGTCAAAATGAAGAACAGTCCAAAGAGTATCTGGATGAATTGGAATTTCTGACCTACACGGCAGGAGGAAAAGTTTTGAAGCGGTTTACTCAAAAAATTGATCCCCCCAATCCGAAGACTTTTATCGGTTCTGGAAAGATGCAGGAGGTGTTGGAGTTTGTCAAAACTCAGGATGTTTCTTCTGTAATTTTTGACGACGAACTGACGCCAGCCCAACAGGGAAATATTGAAAAGATGCTGAAAGTCAAAATCCTAGATCGGACAGGACTCATTCTCGATATTTTTGCTCAACGCGCTCAAACCAGTTATGCGCGAACCCAAGTAGAACTAGCACAATACCAATATTTACTCCCCCGTCTTAAGGGTTTGTGGACGCACTTGGAACGTCAAAAAGGAGGTATTGGGATGCGGGGACCAGGAGAAACAGAAATTGAAACTGACCGAAGGATCGTACGTGATAAAATCTCTTTACTCAAAAAGAAGCTGATCACGATTGATAAGCAAATGGCAACCCAAAGGGGAAACCGAGGAGCATTGGTTCGTGTCGCGCTGGTAGGATATACCAATGTGGGGAAATCCACCTTGATGAATGTCATTGCAAAAAGTGATGTCTTTGCCGAAAACAAGCTCTTTGCTACACTAGACACCACCGTGAGAAAAGTGGTGATCGGAAACCTTCCTTTTTTGTTGAGTGATACCGTGGGGTTTATTCGAAAACTACCGACCCAATTGGTAGAATCGTTTAAAAGTACGTTGGATGAAGTCCAGGAGGCCGATCTATTACTTCATGTAGTGGATATTTCTCATCCCAATTTTGAAGAGCATATCGATTCTGTCAATCAGATTCTCAAAGAGATCAACAGTTTGGACAAACCCACCTATATGGTCTTTAATAAAATTGATGCCTATGAACCTAAATCCTGGGACGAAACCGAACTGGTAGAAGAACGCGGAAAAAAGCATTACAGTCTTGGAGAATGGGAAGAAACCTGGATGAGCACCATGAACGGGCAAGCTTTGTTTATTTCTGCACTAAACAAAGAGAACCTAAAGGAATTCCGAAACCGAGTCTATGACGCAGTCCGTCAAATCCACGTGACCCGTTTCCCCTACAACCACTTTTTATATCCCGAGATTTTGGAGGAGGAGTAACACGTATTACTCGATCCCCTTTCCTAAAACAACATAGACCGGAAAATGATAGGAATAGCCCTTGAGTTGAGTACCATGAATTTCATTCCGAAAAGGATAGCCTTTGTGTTTTCCGTTTGGATTTCTGAGATAGGGAGGATTAAAAACAGCAGTTTTTAGAAGGAAAACACCTTTTTTAGTCAACAGCTCTTGATCTACCAAGATTTGATCAAAAAGAAACCACTTGTCGCGATAGGCCAAACTGCCTACGCCCTTTTTAAAGAGTTTTTGCATCGGGTTGTGCAGGGGTTGGAAGTAAGGATTGTAGGAATTTTCTTTCATCAAATAGCAGATGCTTTTATTGTTGGGATTGTCATTGTAGTCTCCCATACTGAGTAGTGTTCTTTTGGGTT
>CAXGYE010000133.1:0-4855 GCA_964013865.1 uncultured Flavobacteriaceae bacterium | reverse complement strand
TATTCAGAAGTTAATTTTCACTTCTAAAAACGATCCTCTAGACACCCTAAAAATAAATGAAGATCTCATACGTCTGATACGGGAACCTGCCGTAAGTCATGCCTACTACAGCTTGGATACTTTGGCGAATGAGCAAGTGAAACTCAATTATCATATTGAAGAAAACAAAACCCTGATTCCAGCAGTTGACGTCTGGTCCACCCTAGAGGGAGCTGTAGCCTATCACATCGGTGTAAACGATCACAATTTTTTGGGTAGGGGCTACAAAGCAGGTGCCTTTTACCGAAGAAATAATCGTACTGGGTTTGGAGTGCTCTTTAGCAACCCCAATTTTATCGATTATACGCTGGGATGGGAAGGAATCCTTCAAAAAAGAAATACGCTAGAACCGGTTAAAAAAAAGGGAGAAACCTATTATTACGACTATACGTTTTGGCATGCGGAACTCGGCGTATTTTACAGACCCCGAATTGAGCAACGCTTTCAAGTCAATCTGGGTTTTCTCCAAGATCAGTATGTGCTGGAACGCGGTGAAGCCACAGCCTCCATTCCAATGGAATTCGACACTCATAAATTTTTACTAAAAAGCACCTTCGACTTCAATCAACTGGAACAACATTACTATTTCCAGTTCGGGGTTCGCAATCGGATTTCCAACACTTGGGTTCTGGGAGAAAATTTTGGTGGAGAACGTTTATTTTACGCTTTAGAAAATGAAACGACCTATTTTAAACGAATTGGAAATTACGGCAATTGGGCCAGTCGATTACAACTTGGTATTTCTAGGAATTTCGAAACGCCTTTTCCTGCCTTTTTCATCGATAATAATTTAAATGTTCGAGGAATTGGAAATCGAGTGCAACGCGGAAGTGCACTAGCAGCCTGGAGCACCGAATATAGACATACACTACTTGAACAACGTTGGCTTGCAGTTCAAGCGAACGGCTTTTTAGATATCGCCGCGATTCGCCCCGCCGGAAGTTCGATTAGCACCACTTTCGATAACCAAAATACAAAAGCCTTTGGCGGAATAGGAATCCGTATCATCCATAAGTTTATCCACAGTGCCATTTTGCGAATAGATTATGGATTTTCACTAAAAAAACCGAACCAAAGAGGCTTGGTCTTTGGAATCGGTCAGTTTTTTTGAATTACAACAAATAGTCCGTAGAAACAAAGTTGGATTGTTCTGAACGGAGCAAACGCTCTAAAATTTCCTTGTTATACGGTGTGTCTTTGGAAGCCAAAAAGGTCCGTATGGAAAACGAACGTAGGGCATCATAAACACTCAAGGTACTTACAGCCGAATTTTTTCGCCCTGTAAAAGGATATACGTCTGGTCCGCGTTGGCAAGCTGAATTTAGATTCACACGACATACCAGGTTTGCAAGCGTATCCACTAGTGGCCCCAATTTGGTCACATCCCGACCAAAAAGGCTAACCTGCTGACCGTATTCGGAAGCCGCCATAGCATCCAAAGGCTCGTCAATTTCTTTGTATGAAATTATTGGAATCACTGGACCAAACTGCTCTTCGTGGTACAACTTCATCTTTTCGGTTACAGGATACATCACTGCGGGGTAAGAATAGTTTTCTGAAAGTTGTCCTCCTTTTTTATTTAAAACTTTTGCCCCTTTTGCCTTTGCGTCCTTAATTAATTCTTGAAGGTAGGCGGGCTTTGAAGGTTCTGGAAGCGGCGTTAAAAACGTATCTTCCCAAGGCATCCCATACTGAAGTTCATCTACTGCTTTTGAAAAGCGACGATTGAACTCATCCACTATGGATTCGTGAACGTAAAGTACCTTTAGCGCGGTACAGCGTTGTCCATTGTAAGAAAGAGTTCCCGAGATGCACTCTTTGATCGTATGATCTAAATCAGCATCGGGAAGAATGATCCCCGGATTTTTTGCTTCTAAACCAAGCACCAAACGCAAGCGGTTTTTGTTCGGGTGCTGATCTTGTAAGGAAACTGCGGAAGAACTGTGTCCGATCAGTGCTAAAACATCAATTGCTCCAGTTTTCATAATGGGAGTTGCAATTTTTCTTCCTCTACCGAATAAAATATTAACCACTCCGGGAGGAAAACTTTCTTGAAAAGCTTTAAGCAAAGGAGCGATCAATAGAACACCGTGTTTGGCGGGCTTAAAAATGGCTGTGTTCCCCATGATAATAGCGGGAATAAGCAAGCAAAAAGTTTCATTTAAAGGATAATTATATGGCCCTAAACAGAGTACCACCCCCAAAGGACCCCTGCGGATGTGCGCATACACACCGCCTTGCATATCAAACTTGGCTCCCTTACGGTCTAAGGTTTTATAGGCGTCTATGGTGTCATAAATGTAGTCTACCGTACGATCAAATTCTTTGTAGGAATCCGATTTGTTTTTACAAATCTCCCACATCAGTAACTTGACTACCTCTTCGCGATGTGTTTTCATCTTCTCGACAAAAGTCTCCATACACTTTAGACGTTCTCCAACTTTCATTGTAGGCCACAGTCCTTGGCCGCGGTTGAATGCTTTTTCAGCTGCTTCTAAAGCTTCCAGAGCCGTGTCCGTTTCCATGTCTGGAATAGTCCCTAAAAGCGTGGGTTGTCCCTCAGTAGGGATTACAGAATAGACTTCAGAAGTTGCGCCTTTCCATTTTTTGATTTTTCCATTGATGAGGTATTCGTCACAAGCCAAGGGCTGCACTTGAAATTCCTCTGGGATCTGAGTTGTAATCGTATTCATTTCTTTTTCTTTTATATAGCAAGGTTTAGATTAAAAACTGAAACAAACTTTGTTTGTCGTTTAAGTAATCGAATTTGAAGTTATGTTTTTTCATTCGTTCTACCAAAAGCGATAAATCTGTCGCTTCTTGTAATTCAATTCCGACTACTGCTGGTGCAGTGTTTCGAAAGTTTTTTTTTGAAAATTCAAAATGGGTAATATCGTCTTTGGGTCCTAAAATTTGGGTAACAAACTGTTTTAAAGCTCCGGAACGTTGTGGAAAATCAACCAAAAAGTAATGCTTTAATTTAGAATACATCAAAGCGCGTTCCTTGATCTCGGGCATCCGAAAAACGTCATTGTTTCCCCCACATACCAAAACCCCTACGGACTTATTTACAAAGAGGTCTCCAAGGAGGTCTAGAGCTGCAATAGCGAGTGCTCCTGCAGGTTCAGCTACAATTCCGTCTTTATTGTAAACCTCTAAAATGGTTTGACAAATTTTTCCCTCTGGAACCAAGACTACCTGATCTAAGTGGGACTTACAAATTTCGAAGGCCAATTTCCCAACCTGACGCACGGCGGCTCCGTCTACAAAACCATCCATCTCCTTTAGAGTCACGCGCTTTCCCAAATCGAGCGCCCGTTTCATGGACGGTGCTCCTTCTGGTTCTACACCGATGATTTTTGTCTCGGGAGACTGCTCTTTCAAAACCGTTATTATACCAGAAACCAAACCGCCTCCCCCAATAGGGACCAATAGATAATCATACGCTTTGCTGCGTTGCGCCAACATTTCGAGAGCCACGGTTGCTTGACCTTCTATAACTGTGGCATCATCAAAAGGATGAATAAACGTCTTTTGGTCATTTTTAGCTGCTTGAAGTGCTATTTTTTGACAAGCGTCATAAGTATCTCCAACCAAAATAACCTCAACATAATCCCCTCCAAACCGACGTACTTGAGTAACCTTTTGCTGAGGGGTCGTAGCAGGCATATAAACCTCCCCTTTTATTTCTAATTTTTGACAAGAAAAAGCAAAGCCTTGCGCGTGATTTCCAGCGCTGGCACAAACAATTCCAGATTGAAGGTCTTTCTTGTTTAAAGATGAGATTTTGTTGTAGGCCCCACGAATTTTAAACGATCGTACCTGTTGCAGGTCCTCTCTTTTTAAAAAGACTGTGGCTTGGATCAAATCAGACAAACGCTTGCTGTACTCCAAGGGAGTGACGCGCGTCAACCCATTGAGCCGTTCCGCTGCTTGATGTACACCTCGTAGTGAGGGTAAGTGCGACATTATACGATTTTTTTCATGGCTGTCATCGAAGCCCGAAGTTCGTAACCGATCATCTCTACAGGATGATAGCGGATGATTTCATTAATATCAATTAATTGTTTGTTATCCACACCCTGATCGTTTACTGAAAGTCCTTTTCCAATCACATCACTTTTGATTTCTTCCATAAAATCTTTGAGTAATGGTTTGGCTGCATGATCAAATAAGTAACACCCGTACTCCGCAGTATCTGAAATGATGCGGTTCATTTCAAATAATTTTTTTCGTGCAATGGTATTGGCTATCAGCGGAGTTTCATGAAGGGATTCGTAATAAGCAGATTCCTCTTTAATTCCCGCTGCTACCATCGTATCAAATGCGAGTTCAACTCCAGCACGAACAAAGGCAACCATCAAAATACCGTGGTCAAAAAAGGCTTGCTCTGAAATTTCTTGGTCAGTAATCGGTGTTTTTTCAAAAGCGGTTTCTCCTGTCGCTGCACGCCAAGTCAATAAATTTTTATCGTCGTTCGCCCAATCTTCCATCATGGTTTTTGAAAAATGCCCAGACATGATGTCGTCCATGTGCTTTTCAAAAAGGGGAGTTAAAATAGATTTGAGTTGTTCAGAAAGTTCAAACGCTTTAACTTTAGCAGGATTGGACAACCGATCCATCATGTTGGTAATCCCTCCGTGTTTTAAGGCTTCTGTGATGGTTTCCCAACCGTATTGAATAAGTTTCGCCGCATAACTAGGATCCACTCCTTCTTCTACCATTTTGTCAAAACTCAAAATAGAACCCGTTTGAAGTACTCCACAGAGAATGGTTTGTTCTCCCATTAAATCTGACTTTACCTCGGCCACGAAAG
>CAXGYE010000132.1:0-4871 GCA_964013865.1 uncultured Flavobacteriaceae bacterium | reverse complement strand
CAAAGCAAAAAATCGCAGAAAAAAAGAAGGTTTTGTTTTTCAAGATTATATCAACTACAAGACAGAAAAAAAATTTACCTCCTTGGATTCGCTACCCTTATTTTTTAAAATGGGAAAGCTTATTGAAGTGTCCCAAATTGAAAATGAAAACATTCAGGTATTTTTACCAAAACATTAAACCGAGGCTTCCTTTTCTAGAGAAAGCCTCAGAATCTTGAAGAGAAACTAAGCTTAAGCCGAAATGGATGCATGCGCATCGATTACATATTTTTTACAGGATTTAAAATCATCAAAAACCTGTTCCTCCGGAATTAGCTTGCCAATAATCCCAATGGTTTTCATTAAGTAATTCGGTTGAGGCTGCAGCCCAACAAAGAGGATTTCGATGTCTTTTTGAATTAAATCCATCAGTACATCTTCTAATGCAAAAAGACCCGATTGATCGATGTAGGGGACTTTGCTCATTCTGATCATTAGAATGCTAGCTGATTTTGGAATTTGATTTGAAATATTAACAAATTCCGAGGTAAATCCAAAGAATAAGGGTCCACTGAGGTGCTTTATAAAGACATTTTCTTTAAAAGAAGAACTGAGTTTTTTTTCATCATCCCACATATTTTCTTTAGCTACTGTAGTAACTCTTGTATCGTCTTTTCCGAGATCTCCCATCTTTTTCATAAAGAATAAAGAAGCGAGAACCAAACCGATTCCTACCGCATAAACCAGATTCCAAAAAACAGAGAGTAATAAAACCACCGCCATAATGATGACTTCTGTTCTAGGGATTTTAGAAAGTGCATTCAAGCCTTTGTAATCCATTACTCCAATTCCAACGGTAACTAAAATTCCTGCTAAAACCGCTGCAGGTATTTGTGAAGCCAAGGGGCTTAGAACCAAAAGAATAACTAATAATACCAAAGCGGCAATCATCCCAGAAAGCTTTGTTTTCCCACCAGATTGAATGTTGACCACCGTTCGGATGGTGGCTCCTGCTCCGGGAATCCCGCCAAAAACAGCGGCAATGGAGTTCCCAATTCCCTGCCCGATAAGTTCTTTGTTCGGAAGATGGCGTGTCTTGGTAAGGTTGTCCGCCACAACGGAGGTAAGTAGAGAATCAATAGCTCCTAAAAGCGACAAGGTAAGGGCGGTCAAAATGTAGGGGACAACCCCTAACAAATCAAAATCTGTAAATAGGGTCCATTCAATACCAGGAAATCCTTTAGGGATTTCTTGAATAGATAGATAATCGATTCCAAAACCGATAGCTAGGGTGGACACAACAACCAGAGCCACAAGTGTACTGGGGATAGCAGTAGTTATTTTCTTAAACCCATAAATAATTAAAATGGTACCGAGGGCTAAAAGCACTTCGATCCAATTGATGGCCCTTAGTGCTCTCGGAAGGGTTTTAATTGTTCCCACTACTCCAGAGGCATCATTTTTAGCAAGATTTTTGGCTTCTTCATAAATTGTAGCTTCGTTGACTTCTTCAGCTCTTCTGATGGTTTCTTGAAAATCTTCCAAGACCAAAAGGCCTTCTTTGGATTCATCGATTAAGATTTTTTCGAGTAAGCGTTCTTCTGCCAGAGGTTTGAACTGCTCGACAAATTCCATATCACTTTTTACTTCATAGCCTAATATAGGGAGCATCTGTGTAATCAAGATGATGACTCCAATTGCGGTCATAAATCCAGATACTACTGGGTAGGGAATGTATTTAAAGTATTTTCCGATGCCTAAAACACCCAGAACAATTTGGAATAGTCCACTGAGAAGAAATACGGCTAAAATATAGGGTAACGCTTTTTCAACAGATCCGTTGTGGACACTTACAATGGTGGCGATTACTACCAGGCTTACCGCAGTCATTGGTGCGGTGGGTCCTGAAATTTGAGTGGGCGTACCACCAAAAAATGCTGCAAAAAAACTTAAAAAAATTGCACCGTACAAGCCTGCACTTGGGCCTAAACCGGAACTTACTCCAAATGCAAGTGCCAAGGGTAAAGCGACGATACCAGCGGTCAAACCGCCTAAAAGGTCTCCTTTAATATTTGTGAACATAACTAATAAATTAAATGAAAAGTTGAATCCCGATTACGGGAAGGTTAAAATAAGGGGTGAATAAGATCCTAGAAAAAAATTACACTTCAGGAGGTGGACTACTGTCTTTTGGGTCTATCGAATTGTACTTGCCTGGATCAAAATAAATCAAAATGGAAGTATTCGGATCATTTGAACGAAATAAAGCATTTGACAAGGTTAAGATTTTCTCTTCTCCTTCGCGTTCATCATAATCCCCATCGGTTTCACTAGTAAAAAAAGAGATACTATCTGCAGAGGATATTGAAAAGCACAGGGCAATACTGGGTAACAGAACAGTGGAAGAAAAAGATAAAATCAATAATAAAGCTAGGGCTCGCCTCATTTCTAAATTGTTTGTTTAAAGTTAGTTTTTTAATGAATCAAAAAAAACAGCGTGTAAAAAAACTTCAAAACGAAAGAAAGCTTAAATTTGAGATTCAACAATTTTTAGTGATGATCGATTCAAAAAAAGTAAAGCTTCTTGATTATAAAGCACCGGGAAGTTTTGAAGAAACCCGTTATGAAAAGCTACACAACGTCATTGTGAACACTCCTATGGAGGGTTCTGTGGCTATAGCACATGCTATAGCAGATTTAATTTTAGAAAAACAAAAGCAAAAACAAAACTGCGTTTTGGGACTCGCCACAGGTTCTAGTCCTTTAAGCGTGTATAGAGAGTTGGTGCGCCTGCATCGCGAAGAGGGGTTGAGTTTTGAAAATGTAATGACTTTCAATTTGGACGAATATTATCCGATTGGAAAAGAAGACCTTCAGAGCTATCACTACTTTATGCATGAAAATCTTTTCAACTTAGTCGATATAAAGCCAGAAAACATAAATATACCCAACGGAGAGGTGGATCCAGAGGGATTGCGCGCCTCCTGTATTTCTTATGAGGAAAAAATCAAAAAATTAGGAGGAATAGACCTTCAAATTTTAGGGATTGGAAGAACGGGACATATTGGTTTTAACGAGCCTGGCTCGCATCTGAATTCTCAAACTAGGGCGATTACTTTGGATCATCTGACCCGCTTTGACGCCAGTGCTGGTTTTCAAGGGATAGAAAATGTCCCCAGAAAAGCGGTAACCATGGGTATTCAGACCATCCTCGGTGCCAAAAAAATCATTCTTATGGCCTGGGGAACCTACAAGGCAGAAATCATTCAGAAGGCCATAGAAGGACCCATCTCAGAAATAATTCCTACGACCTATCTTCAGCTTCACAGCAATACCACTCTAATTCTAGACCAAGAATCCTCTTCGGAATTGACACGGATCAAAGCCCCCTGGTTGGTCAGTAGTTGTGAATGGACGGAAGACTTGCGTGCTAAAGCCATAACCTGGCTGTGTGAAAAAACAGGAAAATCTATATTAAAACTCACTGATGAGGAATACAACCAAAATGGGATGTCGGATCTTCTAGCCCATTATGGATCTGCCTATGATTTAAATATTGAAGTTTTCAATCGTTTACAGCGCAGCATCACAGGATGGCCGGGAGGGAAGCCCAATGCAGATGATGCGTATCGTCCCGAACGAGCAACTCCCGAGCGCAAACGGGTAATCCTTTTCAGCCCCCACCCCGACGACGATGTCATTTCTATGGGAGGAACTTTTGATCGACTTGTTTCTCAAGGTCACGAGGTCCATATTGCCTACCAAACCTCAGGGAATATTGCAGTTTCTGATCACGATGCACTTCGGTATCTGGAGGTAGCGAAAGATGTTTTGAAAACGGACAAAAGTGAGGTCTTGAGCAATCTTAAAAAAGTATTTAATCAACTGAATCCACAACAAGCTGCACCTAGAGAAATTTGTGATTTAAAAGGGAGTATCAGAAAAAGAGAATCTTTAGCAGCGACACGCTATTTTGGGATTCCTGACAAACAAGTGCATTTTATGAATCTTCCTTTTTACGAGACGGGATTGATCGCCAAAAATCCAATTTCAGAAAAAGATATTGATTTAACCGTCCAATTGATTGAGGAGATTAAGCCTCATCAAATTTATGCCGCAGGAGATTTAGCAGATCCACACGGGACGCATCAGGTGTGTTTAGATGTTATTTTTGAATCGTTAAAGCAGCTCAAGTCCAAGGCTTTTATGAAAGATTGTTGGGTCTGGCTCTACAGAGGAGCTTGGCATGAATGGGAAATCCACGAAATTGAAATGGCTGTTCCTATGAGTCCCGATCAGGTATTGCGAAAGCGCAAAGCCATCTTTTACCACCAGTCTCAAAAGGATGGAGTGATGTTCCAAGGAAATGACCACCGTGAATTTTGGGTTCGTGCAGAAGAACGAAATGCGGCTACAGCAAAAAAATACAAGGCCATGGGTCTAGCTGATTACGAGGCTATGGAGGCCTTTAAGCGTTATTTTTATTAGTCGGTTGTAAAGCTGTCGATCTCATAGCTATAGGCAGCGCGGAGGGATTTTATTTTTCCCAGGGTATCCAAAAAGTAACTTTTGCGTTTGTGATTTAAAAACAAACCGGTCTCCGATTCTACGGCTTCATTTACAATCAAACTGATGCGTTTATAATGAAGGACTTGGGCGGCACAAAGCCTATAATTTTGTGTGTCAAAAAAATAAGTCCAAACGTCGGCATTTTTTTCCTCCGAGTAGCGAATTTGTACCGCATGTACAGAAATGGAATCCAATATTTTTTGGATTCCCAGGTAGTTCCGTTGTGCTTTGTTCTCTAAAAGGTTGAACGGCTGCCAATACACATAAAGCGCAGCTTTTAAATTAGTATCGGCTTGTGCCAAAAGCAAACTGTCTTTTTGTAA
>CAXGYE010000131.1:0-4873 GCA_964013865.1 uncultured Flavobacteriaceae bacterium | reverse complement strand
TTTCTGATGTGGACTGGGAGCAAAGTCTACTGCTTTCAGATTATTTTAAGCTCACTAAAAACAAAATCCATTTTGAAAACTATCGTAATCCTCAGCTTTTTGACGTGATTTATTACGATGCTTTTGGGGCACATGCCCAACCCGAATTGTGGGAATCCCAATGGATGAAAAAATGTTTTGAGTTGTTGCATCCTGGTGGGGTATGGGTCAGTTATTGCGCTAAAGGAAGTGTCCGGCGTGGATTGGCAGCAGCCGGATTTGAAGTGTTTCGATTGGCAGGCCCCCCTGGGAAAAGAGAAATGTTGCGCGCCCTAAAGCCTTAAATGTTTACTTTTGAAAAAAAGGAACAAGACTTTTCATAGACTGCGGCCTAGGACCTAATCTAAATCGACTAAACACTCTATTTAAAGAAAACTTGAAAAAGAAAAAACAAAGAATTGAAACATCCATTGCTCTTTGAAGCCAACCAGTAGAAAGTTAATTTGGATATTCCACTAGTATACTGAGTGAAGTCGAAGCATGACTGTTTTAAAATTTAAAAATAGTAACAGATGAAATTACTTATTACTGGAGCTACGGGATTGGTAGGTCGTAGGTTGGTGCAGAAGGCTTTGTCTTTAGGAATTGAAATTCATTTTCTAACGACAAGTAAAAGCAAAACTGATTCGATAGCAGGTGTTAAGGGGTTTCACTGGAATCCTTCAAAAGCTGAAATTGATAGCGCCTGTTTTGAAGGTGTGGATGTTGTCATTCATTTGGCAGGAGCAAGCATTTCAAAACTTTGGACTTCGTCAAATAAAAGACAAATCCGTTCCAGTAGAGTGGATTCTACTCGCGTGCTCCATTCGAGTTTAAAACAACTGGAACCTGGCCACCAAGTCAAACAAATTGTCGCTGCTTCCGCAATTGGTATTTATCCCTCAGACTTTGAAAATACGGTAGATGAACAAACGCTTGTTCACCCCAACTCATTTATGGAAGAGGTTGTGATTTCGTGGGAAAATGAGGTGGATCAATTTAGCTCCCTTGGTCTGGGTGTCACTAAATTGAGAATTGGTTTGGTGCTGAGTCCTAAGGGAGGTGTTTTAGGGCCCTTGAAAATTCCAACTGCATGGGGTTTAGGTGCTGCTTTTGGCAACGGAAAACAAGGGCAATCCTGGATCCATATCGAGGACGTAGTAGGATTGTTTTTAGCTGCATCTAAAGAGCAGTGGGAAGGTGTTTACAACGCTGTGGCCCCCAATCCAGTATCTCAAACCCATTTTATTGGCGCTTTGGCAAAAGCACTAAACCGACCTTATTTCCTTCCCCCAATTCCTAAATTTGCGCTGCAACTTATCATAAGAGAAATGAGTAGTTTGGTGTTAGACAGCCACTGGGTAAGCGCGCAAAAAATTCTTGAGAAAGGATACCTCTTTTCTTTTCCGCTTGTAGAGGAGGCAATGCAAGATGTAGTTACGAAGAAAAGATGACAATTTGACAATTTTTTATCGTGGCAACACTTTTGTAAAACACGTTTGGATTAAAAACCATATAAATGACAAAAAAAGCGGCTCCACAGAAAGAAGTAAAATCTAAAAAAGAGACTAAAAAAAGGGAGACTAAATCAAAAGAGGCTGCTCAAATCGAGGGATTAAAAGCAGCAGTTGAACAAGAAAAAGACAAATACCTGAGGCTTTTTGCGGAGTTTGAAAATTTTAAAAAACGAACAGCAAAAGAGCGAATTGAGCTTTTTAAAACAGCCAATCAAGAGGTTATCAGTGCTTTAATTCCTGTTTTGGATGATTTTAATCGGGCCAATCAGCAAATGGAAAAAGAAAAAGGTGCCTTAGATCAAAAAGGAATACAATTGATCTACACTAAATTTTCAGAAGTTTTGAAGTCGAATGGACTGACCCAAACAGAGGAAAAAATAGGAGACTCGTTTGATGCGGAGCTACATGAAGCCATCACTCAAATTCCAGCACCTAAAGAAAAGGACAAAGGAAAAATCATTGATATCGTTGAGGTAGGTTACCAATTGGGCGATCGTATCATTCGCTATCCAAAAGTGGTCGTAGGACAATAAATATGAAAGAAGATTATTACGAAATATTAGGAGTTTCCAAAAATGCAACTGCGGCCCAGATTAAGAAAGCTTATAGAAAAAAAGCTATTGAATATCATCCAGATAAAAATCCAGACGACAAAGTAGCGGAGGCCAACTTTAAAAAGGCGGCTGAGGCTTACGAAATTTTAGGTAACCAAGAAAAGCGAAGTAAATACGATCAGTATGGTCATGCAGCCTTTGAAGGTGGACAAGGCTTTGGTGGCGGTATGAATATGGATGATATTTTTAGCCAATTTGGAGATATTTTTGGGAGTGCATTTGGTGGAGGTGGTTTTGGAGGAGGCCAGCGCCGAGTCAAAGGGTCAGACATGCGGATTCGGGTCAAACTCAGCTTGGAAGAAATCGCCAATGGAATAGAGAAAAAAATTAAAGTACCACGTAAAGTACAAGCCCCCGGCGTTCAATACGGTAGCTGTTCTACCTGTAATGGGAAAGGGCAGGTGATGAAAATTGCCAATACTATTTTGGGGCGTATGCAAACCTCTTCAGTATGTCCCACTTGTGGAGGAAGCGGTAAAACACTTTTAAATCGCCCTTCAGGAACAGATGCACAAGGGATGATCCAAAAAGAAGAAACCGTTTCCATCAAAATACCCGCTGGGGTAGAAGAGGGCATGCAACTCAAAGTAAGTGGTAAAGGAAATGAAGCTCCAGCGGATGGAATATCTGGAGATTTACTGGTTTTGATTGAAGAATTACCTCATGATGCTTTTGTACGAGAAGGGAATCACCTTCACTATGATCTTTATATCAGTATTTCGGAAGCTGCCTTAGGAGTTTCTAAAGACCTTTCGCTTCTAGACGGTAAAGCGAGAATCAAGCTAGAAACGGGAATTCAATCGGGTAAAACACTTCGTTTACGAGGAAAAGGCTTGCCTAGTATTAATAGTTATGGAAATGGAGATTTGTTAGTTCATGTGAATGTTTGGACGCCAAAAACGTTAAACAAAGAACAGCGCCAATTTTTCGAAAAAATGCAGGAAGACCCCAATTTCATTCCGCATCCCGAAAAATCAGATAAATCATTTTTTGAAAAAGTGAAAGATATGTTTGCTTAAAAATAATTGTTTTTAAAAAAAAGTAATATATTTGATCAAATACTGATATTCATTATTAGTATTTATTTTTCTTTTTCATAGCAATTTTTTCCCATCCTCTCACGAGGGTGGGTTTTGTTTTTATAGTAACTTTATCCCAAATGAATGTACTCAACAAAATACTCGACTTCTTTAATCATCAATTCTCTTTAGGAAAGTCGATTACGTTTTCGCCTAAAACGATCTTGATAATCATTTTAGTTTTTGTTTTGACTTCCCTTTTTCTGAAATTTTTCAGAAAAATTATTTACCGTACTCTCTCTAGAGATGCCAAAGTGAAGTTTAGAAGTGTTTTTTCTTTTTTCAATTACTTTATTTATGTCATTGTACTTCTGATCACTCTACAGAATATAGGAGCTGACGTCACGGCTATCTTTGCAGCTTCAGCAGCACTATTGGTAGGTGTAGGTCTGGCTTTGCAAACTTTTATTCAGGATATTATTTCTGGAATTTTCATCCTAGTAGATCAGTCTGTACATGTAGGCGATATTATTGAAGTGGAAGGTCAGGTAGGGAAGGTAGAAAACATCAAACTCAGAACCACCAGAGCCGTAACGCGAGAAAACAAAGTGTTGATTATCCCCAACCATAAGTTTTTAATTTCAACACTTTTCAATTGGACAGAGAATGGTGTAATTACCAAAGAAAGTGTAGCTGTAGGAGTAGCGTATAATAGTGATATAGATCAGGTAACTGAACTTTTGTTGAAATTGGCTAGCGAAAATCAAAGTATCATTGAAGATCCAAAACCCTTTGTGATTTTTGAGGACTTTGGCGACAATGCCCTACAATTTCAAATCTTTTTTGCGGTTAAAAGTAGTTTTGAGTCCAACATTGTCAAAAGTCATATGCGCTATGCCATATTTAAAGCTTTTGAAAAAGAAGGAATTCAAATTCCTTTCCCACAGCGCACTCTCAGTTTTTTAAATCCTCCTAAGGCATTGCAATGATCAAAATTTTAATCATAGAAGACGAAGAACCCATCCGTCGGGTGTTAGTTCGAATACTCACTGATGAAGACAAAACCTACGAAGTAGAAGAAGCAACGGATGGTAAAGAAGGTTTAGCACTCCTGAGAAAGCACAATTTTGATTTGGTGCTTTGTGACATCAAGATGCCCAAAATGGATGGTATTGAAGTGCTGCAGGCGGCAAACACCAGAAAAATTGGAATTCCATTTATTATGCTCACAGGGCATGGAAATGTTGAAACTGCAGTGGAAGCCATGAAACTTGGGGCTTATGATTTTATCTCAAAACCTCCGGATTTAAACCGATTACTCACCGCAGTTCGCCATGCATTGGAAAACAAATCTTTGCGTTCTGAGAATAAGAAATTAAAACGCAAAGTTGCTCAGAAATACGATATTGTAGGAGAAAGCGAAGCTATTATTGAAGTGATTCAAATGATTGCCAAAGTGGCCATGACCGATGCACGCGTATTGATCACTGGACAAAACGGAACTGGAAAAGAATTGGTAGCGCATCAACTCCATCAACAGAGTGATCGAAATACGGAAAATTTTATAGAGGTTAACTGTGCTGCAATTCCGTCAGAATTAATAGAGAGTGAGCTTTTTGGCCATGTCAAAGGGGCCTTCACCTCGGCGGTGAAAGACCGTTCGGGTAAATTTGAAGCAGCAAACAAAGGAACCCTTTTTTTAGAT
>CAXGYE010000130.1:0-4899 GCA_964013865.1 uncultured Flavobacteriaceae bacterium | reverse complement strand
CTACGGCGGAGGATCGTTTGGGGGACAAATCCCAATTGGATTCCATTATAGATCTACTCGTAAAAGGAACATTGTCCGTATGTCCTTCAATTAAGATCGCAATGTCTGGGTTTTCCACTAAAACCTTTGCTAATTGTCGAAGGGCCTGTTTTCCTTGGGCTTCTACATCCCATCTGCCCGACTTAAACAGGAGTTTGTTTTCCATGGAAATATACACTTTTCCGTTGCGTTGTTCTACGGTAAGACCTTTCCCTTCAAAGTTTAACAAGGCGTCGGAAAGGCGGTCTTTGAGTTCATTCAAAGCCTGTTTTTGTTCTTCCATCATTTCTTCCAGCTGATCGACACGCTCTGATCGGGATTCGAGTTCTGTTTCTTTGAGGGCAATTTCTTTGAGCAAGGCATTGTTTGCAGCGATACGCTCTTGGATTTTGAGGTCGCTGTTTTCTTTCAAGAGTGCAAACTCTTCCTGGAGCGTTTTTATTTCTTTCAGTCCTTTTTGCACACTATCTCTGGATCGTTTGAGATAGGAAGTGGCTTCTTCCCATTTGCTATTCAATCGGTCCCAAGATTGTTGCAGGGAATCTTGAGATTTTTCCAAAGCATTGCGTTCTTGTTTCAAAACGGCATAGCGCGATTCAAGATCGTTAAAAACTTTAGTAGAAACACAGTGGGTAAAGAAAAAAAGTGTCGCAAATAAAAGGAAGTATCTCATATTAAAAGTTTAATTCTAATCCTACTGGACAATGATCGGAATGTTTGGCTTCAGGCAATATAAATGACCTACTGATGTTTTCTTTAAGCGGTGAACTAACCAGTGCATAATCAATTCGCCACCCCTTATTGTTGTTTCGGGCATTGGCCCGATAACTCCACCAACTGTACTGATGGGGTTCGGAATTTAAATAACGAAAGGAATCGATAAAACCCGACTTCATAAACCCGTTTAGCCAGCTCCGTTCTTCAGGAAGAAAACCCGAAACTGTTTTGTTGCGAACGGGATCGTGAATGTCTATCGCTTCATGGCAAATGTTATAGTCTCCGCAAATCACCAAGTTGGGAATTTCTTTTTTTAGCTTTTCGATATAGTCCTGAAACTCATCCATGAATTTAAATTTGTAGTCTAACCGATCTACATTGGTCCCGGAAGGAAGGTAAAGGCTCATTACAGATACCTCATCGAAGTCCACTCTGAGAATTCGACCTTCAAAATCCATGTGGTCTATTCCACTTCCATAAACTACCTTATTCGGTTCTTTTTTGGTGAAAATGGCTACACCACTATAGCCCTTTTTTTGTGCAGAAAACCAATAGTGGTGGTACCCCAAATCTTCAAACACGCCCGTATCAACTTGTTCTTGAAGTGCTTTGGTTTCTTGGATACAAAGCACATCAGGATCAGCAGCTTGAAGCCAGTCTGCGAAGCCTTTTTTTAATGCTGCCCGAATGCCATTGACGTTATAGGAAAGTACTCTCAAATCTATTTTTTACGAAGATAAAAAATCCTCTCTGTTAATGAAATTTAAATAGAATGGGTTGTACTCTAAATTTGTCAACAACTACAGTGTTGAGGTTTTTGCAGGTGCCGGACGCTTTTTAAACGAGCAATACATTGATGCGTATCCCAGAGTGGGGGTTTCTATTGGGAAACGTTTTTAAAGTTGCTGTAGTAGGGAGGTAAGAGAAACTTTATCTACAATCAACTTTTTTAAACGTTCTATTGCAATGCGCTCTTGTTGCATCGTATCCCGTTCTCTGAGGGTTACGGTATGATCTTCCAAACTTTGGTGGTCTACAGTGATGCAATAGGGCGTTCCTAGGGCATCTTGTCTTCGATAACGTCTTCCTACAGCATCTTTTTCGTCGTATGCTGTTTCTAAATCCCACTTTAAATTATCCACAATTGTTCGGGCGAGTTCTGGCAATCCATCTTTTTTCACCAAAGGAAGCATTGCCACTTTGGTAGGTGCCAAAGCTGGAGGGAGTTTAAGCACGGTGCGCTGAGTCGCGTCGTCCAAGGTTTCCTCGGTCAAAGCATTGGACAGCACCGCTAAAAACATACGATCCAAACCGATAGACGTTTCTACTACATAGGGTACGTAGTTTTCATTGCGTTCGGGATCGAAATACTGGAGTTTTTTTCCTGTGAATTTTTCATGACTCGCAAGATCAAAATCGGTTCGGGAATGAATTCCTTCTAATTCTTTAAATCCAAAAGGAAAACGAAACTCGATATCCGCAGCAGCATCAGCATAGTGAGCCAATTTTTCATGGTCGTGAAAACGGTAGTTATCTTCTCCCATTCCCAAGGCCAAATGCCATTTTAGTCTTTTTTCTTTCCACTGTTCGTACCATTCTTTTTGAGTTCCTGGTGGGATAAAAAACTGCATTTCCATTTGTTCAAATTCACGCATTCTGAAGATAAATTGGCGTGCTACAATTTCATTTCGAAAGGCTTTTCCCGTTTGAGCAATCCCAAAGGGAAGTTTCATTCGACCTGTTTTTTGAACGTTTAAAAAGTTGACAAAAATACCCTGTGCGGTTTCGGGCCGGAGGTACAAATCCATCGCAGACTCTGCGGAAGCGCCAAGTTTGGTGCCAAACATGAGGTTAAACTGTTTGACTTCAGTCCAATCTCGGGACCCTGATTCAGGACAAGAAATTTCCAACTCTTCGATCAACGCTTTTACATCGGCCAAGTCTTCCTTTTCTAAGGATTTTCCCAATCGTTTTAGAATAGCCGCTGCCTTTTCTTGATAGCCTACCACTCTTGGATTGGTCGTTTTAAATTGGGCCTCGTCAAAAGCAGCCCCAAAACGCTTGGCGGCTTTGGCAACTTCTTTTTCGATTTTAGCTTCAATTTTAGCCACATAGTCTTCTACCAAAACGTCGGCACGGTAGCGCTTTTTGGAAACCTTATTGTCAATCAATGGATCGTTGAACGCATCGACGTGTCCAGAAGCTTTCCAAGTAGTAGGATGCATGAAGATGGCTGCATCTATTCCAACAATGTTTTCGTGCAACTGAACCATTGCCTTCCACCAGTACTCACGGATGTTCTTTTTTAAAGCGGCTCCATTTTGACCGTAATCATAAACCGCACTTAAACCGTCATAAATTTCGCTGGAAGGAAATACAAAACCATACTCTTTGGCATGGGAAATAACTTTCTTGAATTGATCTGCTTGTTGTACCATGGCGCAAAAATAATTCTTTTTGTTCTTTTAAATGCTGCTCTGAATAGGAATTGTATCAAAGAGCTTACAGGGACAAAATCAAGACTTTTACAATTCGAATCAGCTTTTTTTCTGCGGTCTTTGCAGCAGCCATAATATCCTCAATGTCGATAGGTTGTAAATCATCAGGATCACACAGATCGGTGAGCACAGAAAAAGCGACTACTTCCATAGCAAGCTGGTTGGCAACAATCACCTCCGGAACGGTGGACATGCCCACAGCATCGGTACCGATCAATTTTAAAAACCGATATTCAGCTCGGGTTTCCAACTGAGGCCCCAGTACAGCAGTGTATACCCCACGGTAAAGTTCCTCTTCTAATTCTTCTGCAATTTGGACTGCTTTGTCATTGAGTCTTTTAGAATAGGGTTCGATCATGTCCACAAAACGGTTTCCCAAAACTTCTGTCCCTTTTTCTGCCAAGGGGGAACCTCCTTGCAGATTGATGTGATCTTCAATCAACATCAAGCCTCCTTTTTTAAAAGATAAATTTAACGCTCCTGCCGCATTACTGAACACAACCGTTTTTACTCCCAAGGCGTTCATTAATCGGATGGGGTAGGTAATTTCGAAATACGTTAACCCCTCATAGGCGTGAAACCTCCCCTGAAACATTAATACCGGTTTCCCTTGGAGTAGTCCGTAAAGCAACCGTCCTTTCTGGTATTCCATGGTGACTTTCGGAAAATGAGGAATCTCACTGTAGGGTATTTCAATTTTTAAATCCAACTCCTCGGCAAGTATCCCCAAACCTGTACCCAATACAATTCCTACCGCTGTATTAGGAATTCCTTTCGCTGCAAGAAATTGACTGCTTTCTTCTATTTGTTGTTGAAAATTCATCTGCTAAATCTAGTTAACACCTTTTATTAGGCAATACTCCCTTGACAACTACTCCCTGCCCCTGCGGTACAGCCAAAACAATGTTGGGAGATTTGAATCTTTCTTTTTTGGAGTGCCTCTCCGTTAAATCGGCTTAGGTGTGGATGATCGGTTGCCACTTTTAAATCCAACATTTGATTGAAATCACAGTCAAATAAATAACCTTCCCAACTGACCGAAAGGGTATTGGTACACATTACGTTTTCCGCGGCAACGGGATTGAAAGCTTCGACAAGAGCCGTCATGTATTCTTCAAAGTTTTCCGATGCGATCAGGTAATCTAAAAACCGGCTGATAGGTAAATTGGCAAGCGCAAAAAGCTGATTGAATTCAATTCCAAAATCGTCAAAAAGTGCTTTTTTAAAGTCGTTTTCGAGCGCTTGTTGATCTCCTGGTAGAAAAGCTCCAGAGGGGTTATAAACCAGGTCTAAAATCAATTTGGAATTGGGTTTTCCAAAACCAGTGGCATTGAGTTTTTGGAGTGCTTTGATGGAGGTGTCAAAAACCCCCGAACCTCTTTGGCGGTCGGTTTTATTGCGTTTATAAAAAGGTAATGAAGAGACTATATGCACTTGGTGTTTGGCAAAAAACTCAGGCAAATCATAGTATTTTTTGTTGGCCAAGATAATCGTGAGGTTGGAACGTACTATGATTTCTTTGACCTGCGTTGTGGCTCGGATTTCCTCTACAAACCAGCGAAAATCAGGATGCATTTCGGGTGCTCCTCCCGTTAAATCTACTGTTTCAATTCTTTCCGTTTGCATCACTGCAATGCATTCTTGC
>CAXGYE010000129.1:0-4902 GCA_964013865.1 uncultured Flavobacteriaceae bacterium | reverse complement strand
CAAAAAAAAGATCTTGTTTAAAACCCCTTAAGCTAACAACAATATTTGCCGCTAAAAGGAGTATTCCTACGAATGGAATTTCTTGTAACATTTGGATTAAAGGTCAAATACTATACCCTGCGCCAAGGGAAGTGCATCGGAATAGTTTATTGTATTGGTTTGTCTTCGCATATACACTTTCCAGGCATCAGATCCGCTTTCACGTCCCCCACCCGTTTCCTTTTCACCCCCAAAGGCACCTCCAATTTCTGCACCCGAAGTTCCAATATTGACATTGGCAATTCCACAATCACTTCCCCAATGCGATAAAAAGGTTTCCGTTTCGCGCATATTGAGTGACATGATCGATGAAGAAAGTCCTTGTTTTACTTCATTTTGAATGGCAATGGCTTCTTCAATTTCACCTTTGTATTGCATTATGTATAAAATGGGCGCAAAGGTTTCTCGATGTACAATAGGTGCATCGTGTTCAATAAGAGCTACCGCAGGTTTTACATAGCATTCACTCCCATACTCAGCGGAAGGCAATACGCCCCCTGGAACCAACCAGCTTCCTCCTTGCGCATCTACTTGATCCAAAGCCTCCTTGTACATTTTCACTGCATCGGTATCGATCAATGGGCCTACATGATTCTTTTCATCTAGTGGATTGCCGATTCGCAATTGCTGATAGGCTTTTTGCAATACATCTGTAAACGCATCAAAAATAGATTCGTGGACAATCAGTCTTCGTGTCGAGGTACAACGTTGCCCACAGGTACCCACAGCTCCAAACACAGCAGCCCGCATGGCGGTGTCTAGGTCTGCATTGGGAGTAATGATGATGGCATTATTTCCACCCAGCTCCAAAAGTGATTTTCCCAATCGGGCGCCCACGCGCTGGGCAACATCTTTACCCATTCGGGTAGATCCAGTGGCTGATAACAAGGAAATGCGCTGGTCCTCTGCCATCCACTGGCCTACCTCAGCACCTCCATTAAGCACACAGGAAACTCCCTCTGGAATGTTATTTTCTTTTAACACTTCCGCAATAATGTTTTGACAAGCAATACTGCACAAGGGGGTTTTTTCGCTAGGTTTCCAAATACAAACATTTCCACATACCCACGCCAGAGCCACGTTCCAACTCCAAACGGCTACGGGGAAATTAAAGGCCGAAATAATCCCTACAATCCCTAAAGGGTGGTATTGTTCGTACAGACGATGAGCAGGCCGTTCTGAAGTCATGGTCACCCCGTGCAATTGACGCGAAAGTCCCACAGCAAAATCACAGATGTCGATCATCTCTTGCACTTCTCCCAGGCCTTCTTGAAGGGATTTTCCCATCTCCCAAGAGACCAACTGCCCCAAGTCCAATTTTTTTTCTCGGAGCTTGTTTCCAAATTGTCGTACCAGTTCCCCTCGTTGTGGTGCCGGGATTTTCCGAAAACTCAAAAAAGCGTGTTCGGCTCTTTCGATTAGATTTTCATAATCTTCTACAGTCGCGGTCTGAACGTTTCCCAACAAACTGCCATCTACGGGACTGACAGCTGCTATTTCGGAACCGGATCCCATCCACTGCCCTCCTGTACTACATCCTTTTTGCTTTGGTTCGACTGCTAAATTTTTTAATATCGTTTTGATAGACATAAATTATTTTTTCAATTGTGAGGTGAAGGTGCTTTCAAAAATCCGATCTGCGTTGGCCGTTTCAAAGCCTTCTCTTCGGTGTTCGCGACGGAGTTCTGCAGCGGGTAAATCCGCAAATTCGGGAAGCGGGCTCCGCTCGGCAAACTCCACATAACTCCCAGCGATAACTTTTGATTCTTGATTTGTAAAAGAAGCACGAACAGTATTGGCTACAGAACTAGTTTGTCGTAAAAGTTGATCGCCACTGGTTTTTATTTCTCCTCCTGAAGTGTTGAGTTGGATTCCGATTTCCTTTAAAAAAGAATTAAAAGACTCCAACTGATTATACGGTTTTGGGAGATCGTGTACACTTATGGTATAGTGGTTTAGATAATATCGATTGTAAATCACCCAAGCCGCATATTCACTTTCGGCCAACAATAATTCATAATCTTCAAGAGAAGGCAACTCCCAAAGTGGCGTTTGAAAATAAGTAGCCACAGCAGTCGCGTCGTTTAAGTTTAAATGATCTACTGGATCTGCAGTCACGGTATCGGTATAGGACCTGATGATTTTTTGGGTTTGTTCCGAAAGTTGATCCACTTTCAACTCGCTGATAAAAACTCGAGGTAAATCCGATGTAGGAGGTGCAAACCAATAGGCGTCTAGCTTTTTGGCTTTAAAATGATAAAACTCCATTCTTTGATAGCCGTGCGCCAAAAAAATCTTTTCAAAAGAAGCGATTCCCAGATTTGGAACCCCCATCGTACGAAAAGCAATGTGGTCGTTTATGATTTCACTTTGACTGGCAACCATCCCCTTGCGTACCATGGCAGCTGTAATTTTTCTTACATCGGGGACCCGTTCTGCATAGATCGCAAAGAGCGCATCCAGAATTTGGGTCATGGTGGTGTTGCTTTGAAATTGCATGGAGGTACGTTTTAGAATGTTTATAAAAATAAGGCTCCTGTTGGAGTTTCCAAGAATTTTTCAAAAGGAATTTCTTCCTGTTTTAAAAACCCTTTTTGTGGGAGAACCCCCGCTGCAACCAGTTCGATTACAGCCACCAAAGAAGCTGCTGTGGTCCATGAGATGGCACGCCATTTCTTTCCCTCAATTTCTATGGGATGAAAGGCTTTGTAGTATTCTTTTCGAGATAAGGTCTTGTTTTGCCAGCCTTCTACAACCGCATAGACATAAACCACGTCCTCTTCTACAGGAGGTTTTGCATTACTTAAAATGCGTTCCAGTTGATCTTTGTCATTTTTTAAAATCAATTCATACATCAAAAAACGCATCAATTTTCCATGACCAGGATAGCGAATGGTTTTGTAATTTAAGGTATCCACCTTGCCTTCAAAAGTATCGCAAAGTGTACCCAGCCCACCAGAAGTGGTAAACGCCTCAAATTCTTGCCCTTCGATATTGATGTATTCAAAGCCTTCCAACGAGGGGACGAATTTCTTTTGACCGTTGTGTATGGCCTCTGCATCGTTTAAATACTCATTGATCACACCATGAGGCGACCAGGTAAAAGAATAGGCCAGTTGACCGTTGGGATACCGAGGCAATGCACCTACCCGGAGCTCTATATCTCGAATTTGATCAAAACTGTAAGTCAAATCCATTCCTATAATTCCTATTAAACCTGGAGCCAGTCCACATTGGGGAGCCAAAACAGCTTGGGAAGTCGCCCCTAAGTTTTGAATAAATTTTGTAGTCGAAACATCTTCCGTCAAATCAAAATAATGTACTCCCTCATCATGAGCTAACTGAGCTATGGGTTTGTTCAAAAAATAGGGAAGTGCAGAAACAACAGCGTCGTACTTCGAAATTTCACTTTTCATAAAGCTCAAATCTTTGACATCTCCTTGAAGACATTCAAAAGGCAAGGTATAATCGTAATGAGGTTGCTTCTGATCTAAGGCAGTGACAGTAAAATTTTTGCTCAGCAGGACGCCCGCCAGACTCCCTACTTTACCCATTCCTAAAACTAAAATATTTTCCATTTGTAACAAATTATGTAGTTATTGTTATATATATAACAAATTTAATAGAATTAAAGCAAAGAATTTGTATTCAAACAGCAACTTTGGATTAAAAGTTTTTAACAGATAGAAGCGTTAGAAAAGTGTACTTTTGAAAAAAAAATAGGTGAACGCACTCATATATTATTTAAGTTTCCCGCTTTTGTGGATTATTTCGCGTTTGCCTTTTGCGGTCTTTTATCTGCTTTCGGATGTTGTCTGTTTTATCCTCTATCGCTTGATAGGTTACCGGAAATCCGTCGTACAAGGCAATCTTAAAATAGCCTTTCCCGATCTAGCTCCCACCGAACTACTCCAAATTGAAAAAAAGTTTTATACGCATTTATGTGATTTGTTTTTGGAAATCATCAAATCTATGGGGATGCGGAAGGAAGAAATGTTAGAGCGCTTTCAGGTTAAAAACATTGAGGTTTTAAAAACCTTTGAGGAACAGAATCGCTCGATCTTTTTAGTCTGTGGACACTATGCGTCTTGGGAGTGGATGATGTCCTTAGGATACCATATAAAACACAAGGGCTATGGAATCTACAGACCCATTTCAAACCCCTATTTTGACGCTTTAATCAAAAGAATACGAAGCCGTCACGATGCCTATATGATTCCACAAAAAGAATCGGTTTCTATTATCAAAAACAAAGAAGCCTCAGGAGAATTGAGTATCTATGGTTTTGCAAGTGATCAGTCGCCTAGGCCCAAACCGTTGACCTATTGGAGGTCTTTTTTGGGGGTTCATGTCCCTGTGTATAACGGTGCTGAACGTTTGGCAATTGAGCTGGATGTCCCCGTAGTATTTGCAAAAATAAAAAGAGTAGAACGCGGTTATTACGAGTTGGAGTTTAAAACCCTGACCGATCAACCCAAATCCTTAAAAAAAAATGAGATCACAGATCTTTTTACTGAATGGTTAGAAGCTCAAATTAAAGAAGATCCAAGCCAATATTTTTGGACGCACAAGCGCTTTAAATACGTTAAAAAAGAAGTTTAATCTCTTGAACAAATCGGCTGGCAAGTGCTGCTGCAGCTGCTTCATTTGTTGCCTCAGTATAGATGCGAATGATGGGTTCTGTATTGGACTTGCGCAGGTGTACCCATTCGTCTTTAAAATCAATTTTTACTCCGTCAATTGTAGAGGTTTTTTCGTCTTTGTATTTTCTTGCGATGGTCTCTAAGACTGCATCAACATCCATCCCCTCTTCTAATGTAATTTTATTTTTACTCATAAAATAGGAAGGATAGGTACTGCGGA
>CAXGYE010000128.1:0-4911 GCA_964013865.1 uncultured Flavobacteriaceae bacterium | reverse complement strand
TTTCTGATTTTGCCATACGTTCTTCTAGCACAAAAGCCGCATGAGACTCATAGCCTAAAAGTTTTGTGCGCTCTTGACGAAGTTTGACAATTTCAAGGATCGTATTGACATTGTTGTTTGGATTGTCTTGAAAGCCTCTTTTACCAAAAGCGAGACTCATTTTTTTTCGAAGTTCCCGATCTTCAGCATAGGTCATAAAGGGAACATAACTGGGATAATCTAAAGTAAAAATCCACCCTTTTTTTTGTTTTTGCTCTGCTACTGCTTTCGCCATTTCAATCGCAGAAGGGGGGAGGCCCTTTAGTTGGGCTTCGTTTTCAATATGGAGAAAAAAATCTTGCGTATCTGCCAGTACACGCTCTCCAAAGGTCAAACTTAATTTTGCCAATTGGGTGTCCAAAGCCCGAAGTTTTTCTTTGGAGGAATCGTTCAGTAAGGCTCCGTTGCGGACAAAACCTTTGTATTCTTTTTCTAAAAGAGTGAGCTGTTCAGTGCTCAGTGTGGTGCGGTCTTCGTTTTCAAAAACGTAGCGAATACGGTCGAATAAGACCTGATTTAATCGAATGTCATTTTGAAATTTTGTAAGTATGGGGGCAGCTTCTTGTGCTACCGCTTGCAAGGCATCGCTGGTCTCTGCGCTGTTGAGGTTGAAGAGCAAAGACGTATTTCTCCCTACTAAAGTTCCGCACCCTTCCAGCGCCTCTAAGGTATTTTCAAAGCTCGGTGTTTCCTTTTGTTTACAAATCGCATCAATTTCTTCTAGAGCAACGGTGATGCTTTGGTGAATCGCAGGAATGAAATGGGTTGTTTTGATCTTGGAGAATGGAGCCGCTTCAAAATCAGTTTCAAAACGGGTTAAAAGAGGATTGTTCAAGGGTCTATTTTTTAATCTGCTTACTACTTTGGATGACTTTTTCTTTAAGACTACTCTTGTAGTCTATGATTCTTTTTTGAATCGCCTCATTATTACTGCCGAGTATTTGTGCTGCTAGAATTCCCGCATTTTTGGCTCCGTTCAAGGCTACAGTTGCCACAGGTACGCCACCTGGCATTTGTAAGATAGAAAGGATCGAATCCCAACCATCAATTGAATTACTAGACTTTACAGGAACTCCGATTACTGGCAGGGGACTCAGTGAAGCGATCATTCCCGGAAGGTGCGCAGCTCCCCCAGCTCCTGCAATAATTACTTTGATGCCTCGGGTGTGGGCTTCACTGCCGTACGTCATCATTTTTTCTGGGGTTCGGTGTGCAGAAACGATGTCTACTTCCGCTTCGATTCCAAGTGCTTCTAGAATTTCGACTGCTTCTTTCATAACCGGTAGGTCCGATTGACTGCCCATGATTATTCCTACTTGTGCCATATTATTTTGTAATTACTTCAATGGTTTCTTTAACGTCTTCAGCGATTTTTCGTGCCACGTTAAGTTCTTTGTTTACAATGGTAATGTGTCCCATTTTACGAAAAGGACGGGTTTCTTTTTTTCCGTAAATATGAGGGTTTACGCCTTCAATTGCTAAAATATGTTCGATATTTTTATAATGAACGGGTCCGTTATGGCCCTCTTTCCCTACCAAATTCACCATGACCCCAGACACTTTATTGGCTGTATTCCCAAGTGGGAGATCTAAGAGGGCTCTGATGTGCTGTTCAAATTGAGAGGTGTAGGAAGCTTCTATGCTGTAATGTCCACTGTTATGCGGTCTGGGGGCCACTTCATTGACCCATATTTCCCCATCTTTAGTTAAAAATAACTCCACAGCTAAAAGACCTACATGTTGAAACGCTTTGGAAACCGCGAGAGCTATTTTCTCAGCTTTTTTTGCTACCTCTTTTGAAATTCGAGCGGGACTCAACACATATTCAACTTGGTTGGCTTCGGGATGAAATTCCATTTCCACACAGGGATAACAACGGGTTTCTCCTTTAGGACTTCGACAGACAATAATCCCTAGTTCCTTTTCAATAGCAACCAATTCCTCTGCCATACAAGCTCCTTCTTTGATCTCTTCCAAGTTTTGGTTGGAACGGACAATTTGCACGCCATATCCGTCATAGCCCATAGACTCGGATTTCCAAACAAAGGGAAATGAAATCAATCCACGCCCCACTGCATCTTTTAATTCTTCTTTGGAATTAAAAAGTTGAAAGGACGCAGTTGGGATTTTATTTTTTTGGTAAAACTGCTTTTGGTGGCATTTGTTTTGAATCACTTTTAGAACCGCTGCTTGGGGATATACTTTTACCCCTTGTTGTTCCAAGGTGGCGAGCGCATCGGTATTGACGTTTTCGATTTCAATAGTCAGGACCTCCACCTCTTTGCCAAAATCGACTACAGTTTGGTAATCCATAAGATCACCCTGAACAAAATGATTACAAGCAATACGCGCCGGAGCCTCAGTACTGGGGTCCATGACTTTGGTTTGTAGATCCCACTGACGGGTGGTGTTGAGCAGCATTTTACCCAACTGTCCTCCTCCAAGTATTCCGATTGTATGTTTGCTAGAGAAAAATCTCATCTTGTTCTTTTGGCAAAAATACGGATAAGTTTTTTGGATAGGAAAAAAGCCGCCTAAAATGGGTATCTTTGGCCAAAAATTGACATCATGATCAATCTTGTTTTATTTGGAAAACCAGGAGCAGGAAAGGGAACGCAAGCCGCTTTCCTGAAGACAAAATACAACTTAGTCCACATCTCTACAGGAGATTTATTTCGCTACAACATTAAAAACGAAACAGAACTGGGAACTTTGGCAAAATCTTTTATGGATCGAGGGGATTTAGTTCCTGATCAAGTGACCATCGATATGTTGGAAGCAGAAGTGGATCGCAATCCACAAGCGCAAGGTTTTATTTTTGACGGATTTCCTAGAACTGAATCTCAAGCGGCCGCTTTAGATGCTTTTCTTGCAAATAAAGAAATGAATATCACAGCCACAGTGGCGCTGGAAGCCGATGACGATATTCTGGTAGTACGTCTTTTGGAACGGGGTAAATCCAGCGGAAGGACTGACGATCAAGACGAATCCAAAATCCGCAACCGATTTGAGGAGTACAACCAAAAAACAGCTCCACTAAAAATATACTACGAAGGTCAGAACAAGTTTCACAGTGTCAATGGAATTGGCAGTATTGAGGAAATTACAGAACGTTTGACGCAACTTATTGATCGATTGTAAAATCAGATGACAGAAGGGAATTTTGTTGATTATGTAAAGCTTTTTGCAAGCTCTGGCAATGGAGGAAAAGGCTCCATCCATCTCCATCGTGAAAAGTTTATCACCAAAGGTGGCCCCGACGGCGGTGATGGCGGTCGGGGAGGACACGTGATTATCAAAGCGAACAAACACCTCTGGACACTCTACACCTTTAAATTTAAAAAGCACTTTAGCGCAGGACATGGTGGCGATGGAAGTAAAAATCGAAGCAGTGGGGCACAAGGGGAAGATTGTATCGTAGAGGTACCTTTGGGTACTGTAGTTCGAGATTCAGAAACCAATACCGTTTTATTTGAAATTACCGAGGAGCACCAAGAAGAAATCCTTTTAGAGGGAGGCTTAGGAGGACGTGGAAATTGGCATTTTAAATCTTCTACGCGTCAAACTCCGCGTTATGCACAGCCCGGTAGAGAAGGAACAGCGCTTCAAATCACGCTGGAGTTGAAGGTATTGGCAGATGTAGGTTTGGTGGGCTTTCCCAATGCGGGTAAATCGACACTCTTGGCAGCCTTGACTTCCGCCAAACCCAAAATTGCAGATTACGAATTTACCACCTTAAAACCCAACTTGGGAATTGTGGAATATCGCGATTACCGTTCCTTTGTCATGGCGGATATTCCAGGGATCATCGAAGGGGCAGCAGAGGGAAAAGGCTTGGGACATTATTTTCTCCGACACATTGAACGAAACTCTATTTTATTGTTTGTCATCCCCGCAGATGTCAAGGACGTAAAAGAAGCTTTTGAGGTGCTCTATAACGAACTTAAAAAATACAATCCCGAATTGTTGGACAAAGAATATATGGTGGTTTTATCCAAGGCAGATCTCCTGGATGAGGAGCTAAAAAAAGAATATGCCGAGGAAATGAACTCCCTCTTTAAAGAAATCCCACATTTGATAATTTCCAGTGTGACTCAATATCAGTTGACCGAACTTAAAGACGTCCTATGGAAACTCATAACGAAGTAAGATGATTAAAAAACTATTTTTTTTATTTTTTCTTTTTTGGGTTGGATTTGTCCAAGGGCAGGACACCACTCCCATCGCGAAGTATCCATTTCAAACCGATGCCACTTATCAAAGCCAAATCAAAATTTTGGAAGAACGATACGAGTCCACTAAAACGATTCAGGTGTTAGATTCCTTAGCCAACCTCGCATTTGAATACAAAGACTGGGAAACAGCAATGAATTATGGGCAAAAGGCAGTGGAACTTCAACCTAGTGCAAAGCGTCATTTTCTTTTGGGTGGTGCTGCGGGTTTTCGTGCGCTAGAGGTATCTATTTTTTCTTCCTTAAAATACATCAACATCATGAAACCTGCTTTTGTGGAAGCGGTACGGTTGGACCCTTCAAATGTGTTCTATCTCCGTGCTCAAGTGGATGTCTTGGTTGCGTTGCCTTCGCTCTTGGGAGGAGATTTAGAGGGAGCTCTTAAAATCATTGAAAAAATTAAATTTATCGATCCGCTGGAAGGCTTACTGGCAGAGGGCTCTTTTTATGAGAAAACAAAAGATAGCGCACGTACCAATGAAATTTATCAAAGGGTATTTGAATTTTTAGAGCAGACTTATCCGCGTTGTTCCGAACTTTTTTTTGATTACCTAAAAAGTAATCGAAGGGATTTGGCGTATGATTTGGGTAGAATCGCTGCAGATTATAACTTAAGTCCGGTTTGGGGGCAGTGTGCCTT
>CAXGYE010000127.1:0-4990 GCA_964013865.1 uncultured Flavobacteriaceae bacterium | reverse complement strand
TACAGGAATGTACATACTACCAGGCTTTGTGGATATGCATGGTCATATTGGAGGAGAAGACCAAGGAGCGGATTGGGACTATGTGTTTCGGCTTTGGTTAGCCCACGGGGTGACCACAGTTCGTGAACCCAGTGGACGAGGTATAGCATACGCCACAGATCTTAAAAAGCGAAGTGCAAATAATGAAATTATAGCTCCCCGAGTGCTGGCCTACACAGGTTTTGGGCAAGGCAGCAAAAAACCCATCACAACCCCAGAACAAGCAAGGGAATGGGTACAACAAAATGCAAAAAACGGTGCTGATGGCATTAAGTTTTTTGGAGCAGAACCCGAAATAATGAAAGCGGCACTGGATGAAAATAAAAAATTAGGGTTACGCTCTGCATGCCACCACGCCCAGATGAGCGTGGCTCGATGGAATGTCTTACATTCTGCACGAGCAGGACTCACCACCATGGAACATTGGTATGGATTGCCAGAAGCATTATTCGAAGATCGTACCGTACAAGACTATCCCCTGGACTACAACTACCAAAACGAACAACATCGTTTTGGAGAAGCGGGCAAATTATGGAAACAGGCAGCCGCTCCCTATTCAGACCACTGGAATAAAGTGATGAATGAATTGATCGACCTAGACTTTACCCTTGTTCCCACTTTTAATATTTACGAAGCCAGCAGAGACCTACATCGTGCTCGAAGAGCCGAGTGGCATGAAGACTATACCCTTCCCTCCTTATGGCGCTTTTACCAACCCAGTAAAATTTCTCATGGATCCTACTGGCATTTTTGGGGCACCGAAGAGGAAGTGGCTTGGAAAGAAAATTACAAGCTTTGGATGACCTTTGTCAATGAATATAAAAATCGTGGAGGACGTGTGACCACAGGCTCTGACTCTGGATTTATTTTTCAATTGTACGGCTTTGCTTACATCCGCGAAATGGAAATGCTAAGAGAAGCAGGTTTCCACCCACTTGAAGTTATCCGCGCAGCAACCTTAAATGGTGCCGAAGCACTTGGAATAGAGGATCAAACTGGTTCCGTAGAAATTGGAAAAAGTGCAGATTTTGTAATAATAGAAGAAAACCCATTGGAAAATTTAAAAGTACTTTATGGTACAGGAGCTATCCAATTGACTGAAGACAACGAAGTTGTTCGGGTGGGTGGTGTTAAACACACCATTCGTCAAGGTGTCGTTTACGATGCAAAAAAACTTCTCTCCGAAGTCAAAGAAATGGTCGACCAAGCCAAAGAGAATGAAGCATTTCAAATAAAACAACCTGGAAATTAAAATCTTTTGAAAAAACTAACCTTATTGATGCATTGTCCCGATCAAAAAGGAATCATCGCGGACGTTACCCAATTTATTCATGAATCGAATGGAAATATTATCTACATCGACCAATATGTAGATCGAGTACACCAAAGTTTTTTTATGCGAGTGGTCGTAGAAAGTCTTTTTCAAAAGATCACTTATGAAGACTTTCAAACTACTTTCAATCGAGATATCGGTTCCCGATATACCTTGCGTTGTTCCTTCTTTTTGGAAGATAAAATTCCCAATGTTGCAGTTTTTGTTTCCAAATACGATCACTGTTTGTATGATATTTTAACCCAACAGCGCTCTGGAAAATTAGCCTGTACCATTCCTTTTATCTTAAGTAACCACAAGGATTTGGAATCAGTTGCAAAACAATTTCAAATTCCCTTTTACCATGTCCCCGTCACCAAAGAAACGAAGGCAGAAGCTGAAACACAGCAGCTGGAATTATTGAAAAAGCATCAAATAGATTCGATTGTTTTGGCACGTTATATGCAAATTGTTTCTCACCGACTGGTTGACGCCTTCCCGAATCAAATCATCAATATTCACCACTCTTTTTTGCCTGCCTTTCCTGGTGCAAAGCCCTATCATTCGGCTTTTGAGCGCGGTGTAAAAATCATCGGTGCGACGAGCCATTATGTGACTGAAGATCTTGACGCCGGTCCCATCATCGAACAGGATATTGTCCGTGTATCGCATGAACACGAAGTTCGTGACTTTATTGAAAAAGGACAGGATTTGGAACGCATTGTACTGCTGCGTGCATTAAAACATCACTGCGATCGAAAGATCATGGTCTATCACAACAAAACCGTGGTTTTTAATTAGTCTTTTAAGAGAAAGGTGAGCAAGTTGTTATTAAACTGCTCCGGTTGGTCGATATTGACAACATGCCCAGAGTCCGACAAAGTGATCAGGGATGAAGATTCGTGTGCTTGTACCATCTCTTTCACAAAAGGAAGAAACATATAATCTTCCTTTCCCATAATATACAAGACGGGAGTTTTTACTTTATAAGACCTAATCTTTTCAAGCAAGGGAAGAATTTTTTTAGTCAATTTATACCATCTTTTAAACTCGTTTTGGGATAATTTTTTTGCTTCACGAATAAATAATGCGCGCGATTTTCTGTGATTTCTATACGGCATAATGACGTAAGCAAAAAAAGTATAAATCCAAATGAAAGGTAAAATACTTTGAGTTAAATTTCCAAAAAACATCAATACACGAGATTGGAAGTTTAAATTTAAAATAGCACCGCCTAAGCCTATTTTTTCAACTCTACTTTGATATTTAAAAAGCATTTTCTGTATCAGAATACTGCCCAAGGAAATTCCAACAAAATGGGATTTATTAATTTTATTATAATCCAAAACTTCAATTAAATCTTCGATAATCTTGTCAAAGGTATATTGAGTCCCTTCTGGAGAAGCAGCAGACTTACCGTGTCCCCTCAGGTCGATGAGCAGCACATTAAAATAACTTTTAAAAAACCGAACCTGATTAAACCAAATAGAGGAACTCCCCCCAGCACCATGAACGAAAGTGATCCATTTTTTAGAATTGTTAGTCGAAGGATATAGGGTGTGGTGAAGCATTAAATTAGTCCAGCGGAGTTTAGGTGAGTTGCCATTTGGGTTTGCATTTTTCCAGCTTCCGCGGCGGCGGCGACTGTAAAATCATCTCCTTGGGAGGCATAGAGAATCCCTCTGGAGGAATTCACCAACAGGCCACATTGGGAATTCATCCCATTTTGAGCTACTTCAGCAAGGCTCCCTCCCTGGGCTCCTACCCCCGGCACCAACAAAAAGGAATCGGGTATAATTTTTCGGATGGCGTGTAATGCCTCCGCCTTCGTAGCGCCAACCACATACATCAGTCGATCAGTATTTTCCCATTCTAAACTGGTTTTTAAAACTTTTTCAAATAACAAACGGTGTTCTTCTTTGGTATATTGAAAGTCAGCAGCTCCTGTATTGGATGTCAAAGCGAGCAAAATAGCGTGTTTCCCCTCAAAAGTGAGGAAGGGTTCTACAGCGTCTCGACCCATATAGGGCGCAACGGTCACCGCATCCACACCATAGGTTTCAAAAAAGGCTTTTGCATAGCGCCCTGCAGTATTCCCAATATCCCCTCGTTTGGCGTCAGCGATCGTAAAATGATCGGGATAATAGGTGTTTAAATAGTCGATTACTTTTTTGAAGGCTTGCCAACCTTGCAGTCCATAAGCTTCAAAAAAAGCCAAGTTGGGTTTATAGGCTACTGCGAAGGAATGCGTAGCATCAATAATGGCTTTAGCAAAACTAAAAATAGGATCTTCCTCCTTGAGTAAATGTGGAGGGATCTTTTCCAAATCGATATCCAAGCCAACACATAAAAAAGAAGCCTTGGATTTAATTTGTTGAAAAAGGAACTGTTGCGTCATAATACTTCACCCGCTTCTTTTAGCTTTTCCGTGTTTTGATACAACTGCAGCTCATCGATAATTTTTTGAATGTCCCCATTAATGAAATTGGTGAGATCGTAAAGGGTAATTCCAATGCGGTGATCGGTAACTCTTCCCTGGGGATAGTTATAGGTTCGGATTTTTGCGGAGCGATCTCCCGAAGAAACCAGCGAGTTCCTTTTCTCGGCGTCAGAGGCTAATTTTTTTGAAAGTTCCAATTCATACAACCTAGAACGTAATACTTTTAGGGCTTTGTCTTTATTTTTATGTTGCGACTTTTGATCTTGGCATTGGGCCACAATACCCGTTGGTTCGTGAGTCAAGCGCACCGCAGAATAGGTCGTGTTTACGGATTGTCCTCCAGGTCCTGAAGAACAGAAATAATCTATACGCACTTCGTTCATATCTATTTCCACATCAAATTCTTCGGCCTCTGGCAATACCATAACCGTCGCGGCAGAAGTGTGTACCCGTCCTTGCGTTTCTGTCTGAGGGACACGCTGTACCCGATGAACTCCTGATTCGTATTTTAAGATTCCATACACATCTTCACCTGAGACCTCAAAAATCACCTCTTTAAAACCTCCTGCAGTACCCTCGCTGGAATCTACAAAACTTACAGACCAATTTTTGGATTGACAAAATTTAGTGTACATCCGATACAAATCACCTGCAAAAATACTGGCCTCATCTCCACCTGTCCCTGCACGGATTTCTACAACCACATTTTTAGCATCTTCCGGATCTTTGGGAATCAGTAAAAGCTTGATTTCCTCTTCCAATTTGGGGAGTTGCTCTTTGGCAGATTCAACCTCCATCTTTGCCATGGCAACCATTTCGGCATCCGTTTCTTCTTTCAAAAGCGCTTCCGCCTCTTCTAAATTGGAATGCAATGTTTTATAAACTTTGATTTTTTCCATCATCAAAGACAAGTCCTTGTATTCTTTATTCAATTGGACATACCTTCTTTGATCAGAAATAATATCGGGCTGGATGATTAGGTCGGAGACCTCATCGAAACGCTGCTGGACGATTTGCAATTTTTCTAACATAGAACTACAAATTTACAAATTGTAAAGGTTTATTGTATGGGTTTATTTTTTTAAAACAATGCGATACTCAAACTCCAGTAAATCTTTCATTTTAATTGACAAAAAGGAAGGCAGGTCAATATTGAAATCGGTAGGATTTAATTCAAAACTCCCGGAAATTTAGATCGG
>CAXGYE010000126.1:0-4997 GCA_964013865.1 uncultured Flavobacteriaceae bacterium | reverse complement strand
CGAAAGCGAGTGACTTTTTTGCTTCCTTAAGTGCTTCTGCGGATTGTCTTTTACGATTTCCCATGCCTAATTTTATTTATTGCCTTTGTTCTTATTTCCTGAGTGACCACGGAAATTTCGGGTTAACGAAAATTCTCCAAGCTTGTGACCCACCATGTTTTCGGTAATGTAAACGGGAACAAAAGTCTTTCCATTATGCACACCGATGGTTTGTCCTACAAAATCAGGAGTAATTAAAGAAGCGCGTGACCAAGTCTTGATCACTGACTTTTTATTTTCTTCAACGTTTTTCATCACCTTCTTTTCAAGACTGTGATGGACAAAAGGTCCTTTTTTTAACGAACGTGCCATATTCTTTTATTTTTTTCTACGTTCAACGATGAACTTGTTACTTGATTTAGTTTTGGAGCGGGTGCGGAATCCTTTTGCGGGAATTCCGTTTCGCGATCTTGGATGTCCTCCAGAAGCACGCCCTTCACCACCTCCCATGGGGTGATCTACTGGGTTCATTGCCACGGGACGTGTACGAGGTCTTCTACCCAACCATCTGGAACGTCCTGCTTTTCCAGAGACCAACAATTGGTGGTCTGAATTGGACACGGCACCAATGGTAGCCATACAGGTAACGAGTATTAAACGTGTTTCACCAGAAGGTAATTTTACCGTAGCAAATTTTCCTTCTCGAGCCATTAGCTGAGCAAACGCGCCTGCACTACGTGCAATAGCTGCTCCTTTTCTAGGGCTTAACTCGATACAGGAAATGATGGTACCTAATGGAATATCGGAAAGGTAAAGTGCATTCCCAATTTCGGGAGCAGCTTTAGTTCCAGACACCACACTTTGTCCTACTTGAAGCCCACTGGGGGCTACGATATATCTTTTCTCTCCATCCTTGTACTCAACCAAGGCAATAAAAGCACTGCGGTTGGGATCGTACTCGATGGTTTTGACTTCGGCAGCAACATCAAATTTATTTCGTTTAAAGTCGATAACGCGGTAGCGTTTTTTGTGACCTCCACCGATGTGGCGCGCGGTCATCTTTCCTTTGTTGTTTCTACCCCCAGATCTTTTCTTGGGTTCCAATAAACTCTTCTCGGGCTTATCAGTAGTAATAGCGTCGAATCCATTTACTACTCTAAAACGCTGCGCAGGAGTTATTGGTTTTAATTTTCTTACTGACATCTGACGCTATTATAAATTACTATAAAAATCTATGGCATCTCCCTCTGCTACTTGCACTATGGCTTTTTTTGTCGCATTGGTTTTGCCTTTTTGAACTCCAGTCTTCGTGAAGCGCATCTTGCGCTCAGGACCGTAGTTTTGTGTTCGTACGTTGTCCACAGTAACACCGTAAGCCGCTTCTACTGCTTTTTTAATTTCTACTTTGTTTGCCTTGGGATCTACCAAAAAAGTATATTTATTGAAGCGCTCACTTCCTAAAGTGGCCTTCTCTGTGATGATCGGTTTGATTAATATACTCATGACTAACGGTTCAAAATTGATTCAAGTTCCGCAATTGCACCCTCTGAAATAATCAAATGATTTGCATTTGAAATTCCATAAGTATTTAATTCTGAGTTAGTTACAACTTTAGAATTTTTTAAATTACGAGAGGACAAATATACATTTTTATTCAAATCGCCCAAGACCAACATGCTTTTTTTATCAGAAAGACCAAGTGCAGCAAGCATTTTCAAGTAGTCCTTGGTATGTGGCTTGTCCATTTGAAAGTCTTCTAAAACGACAATGGCTTTTTGTTTAGCCTTGATACTCAAAGCTGATTTTCGAGCCAAACGCTTCACCTTTTTGTTGACTTTTTGGCTGTAGTCTCTTGGAGTGGGACCGAATACACGACCTCCTCCTTTAAACAATGGGTTTTTAATACTCCCTGCACGGGCAGTACCTGTTCCTTTTTGTTTTTTAATTTTACGAGTACTTCCCACGATTTCAGCGCGCTCTTTGGCCTTGTGTGTTCCCTGACGTTTGTTTGCCAAATGAGATTTCACATCCAAATAAATTGCGTGATCGTTGGGCTCTATAGCGAAAACCGCAGCGTTAAGCTTTACTTTTCTTCCGGTTTCCTTTCCTTTTATGTTGAGTACGTTTAATTCCATTATTTCTGAACGATTACGTATGCATTTTTGTGCCCTGGAACGCATCCTTTAACTACAAGAAGGTTTTTTTCTGGCACCACTTTGACAACTTTCAGGTTGAGCACTTTCACCTTACTGTTTCCCATTTGACCTGCCATGCGCATTCCTTTGAATACACGTGCAGGATAGGACGCAGCTCCAATGGAACCTGGCGCTCGAAGACGGTTGTGTTGTCCATGCGTTGCTTGTCCTACACCTCCAAAACCGTGGCGTTTTACCACACCTTGGAATCCTTTTCCTTTGGAAGTTCCAGAAACATCTACAAAGTCTCCTTCTTCAAAATGAGCTACGGTGACTGTATCACCTAAATTTAATTCTTGTTCAAAATTCTGGAATTCGACGAGCTTCTTTTTGGGCGATACGTTGGCTTTTTTGAAGTGTCCTGCTTCAGCCTTCACCACCTGTTTTTCTGCCTTGTCATCGAAACCCAGTTGAACAGCTTCATACCCGTCAACCGCTTTGGTTCTGACTTGGGTAACCAAGCATGGCCCTACCTCGAGTACAGTACAAGGGATGTTTTTCCCGTTGTCATCGTACAGGCTGGTCATACCGATTTTTTTTCCTATTAACCCAGACATTATTTTTTATTTAGTTAGTTAATTTATTATTCGATTCAATTATACTTTGATCTCCACTTCGACACCGCTGGGCAATTCCAACTTCATCAATGCGTCAATGGTTTTCGATGAAGAACTGTAGATATCCAACAAACGCTTGTAAGAGGATAACTTGAACTGCTCACGTGATTTTTTATTGACATGAGGAGATCGTAATACGGTGAAAATTTTCTTGTGTGTAGGCAATGGGATCGGACCCGTTACGACTGCACCTGTATTTTTTACCGTCTTTACGATTTTATCAGCCGACTTGTCCACAAGGTTGTAGTCGTATGATTTTAATTTGATTCTAATTTTTTGACTCATGCGATTTGTCTTTAGTCTTTTTTACCGTTTACCTCTGCTATAACTCCTTCGGAAATGTTAGAAGGGGTTTCAGCATAATGTGCAAATTCCATTGTAGAAGTAGCACGACCAGAAGAAAGGGTACGTAACGAGGTTACATATCCAAACATTTCAGAAAGTGGTACATCTGCTTTTACAACTTTAGAACCGGCACGATCGTCCATAGAGTTTACTTGACCGCGACGGCGGTTTAAGTCACCTACAATGTCCCCCATGTTTTCTTCAGGTGTCAGTACTTCCAGTTTCATAATCGGCTCCATAATGACGGGACGAGCTCCTTTGGCAGATTCTTTGAATCCTAATTTAGCAGCTAGTTCGAAGGATAACGAATCCGAATCCACAGGGTGGAAAGATCCATCGTGAAGTGTAATCTTCATTGAATCCAGTTCGAAACCTGCAAGCGGACCATTATTCATGGCCTCTTTAAATCCTTTTTCTACCGAAGGAATGTATTCTTTTGGAATGTTTCCTCCTTTGATGAGATTGAGAAATTCCAATCCAGGTTTTCCTTCCTCTCCAGGCTCGATGGTAAATACGATATCCGCAAATTTACCACGACCACCCGTTTGTTTTTTGTACACCTCACGGTGTTTAGATTGACCGGTAAGTGCTTCTTTGTATTCTACTTGGGGTTTCCCTTGGTTCACCTCCACTTTAAATTCGCGTCTTAAACGATCCACGATGATATCTAGGTGCAATTCTCCCATTCCTGAGATGATGGTTTGCCCTGAAGTTTCATCGGTTTTAACTTGGAAAGTAGGATCTTCTTCTGCTAGTTTTGCTAAGGCCATTCCGAGTTTATCCACATCGGCTTTGGTTTTAGGTTCCACAGCGATCCCGATCACCGGATCAGGGAAGTCCATACTTTCTAAAATGATGGGGGACTTTTCCGCAGACAGCGTGTCTCCCGTTTTGATGTCTTTAAATCCTACTGCAGCTCCGATATCTCCCGCTTCGATAAAATCGATGGCGTTTTGTTTGTTGGAGTGCATTTGGTAGATTCTTGAAATCCGTTCTTTATTCCCAGAACGGTTGTTCAACACATAAGAACCTGCATCTAAGCGACCAGAATAGGCACGGAAGAAAGCCAAACGCCCTACGAAAGGATCGGTAGCAATCTTGAATGCTAAAGCAGAAAAAGGTTCACTTACTGATGGTTTACGTGAAATCTGTTCGTCGTTGTTTGGATTGGTCCCTACAATAGCTTCTTTGTCTTCAGGAGAAGGCAAGTAGCGGCATACCGCATCTAAAAGGAATTGGACACCTTTGTTTTTGAAGGAAGACCCACAAACCATGGGGATGATACTCATGTCTTGAGTAGCAGCACGCAAAGCAGCGTGGATTTCGTCAGGACTGATGCTATCGGGATCTTCGAAAAACTTTTCTAAAAGGGCTTCATCATATTCGGCTACTGCTTCAATGAGTTCGGCACGGTACTTTTCTACATCGGCAACCATATCCTCTGGGATAGGCACTTCATCAAAAGTAGAACCGAAGTTTTCCTCGTGCCATACGATGGCTTTGTTGGTTACTAAGTCAACAATTCCCTTAAAGTCTTCTTCCTCACCTATGTTCAATACGATAGGAACAGCATTGGATTTTAACATTTCACGAACCTGAATACTTACATTCAAGAAGTTGGCTCCTTGGCGGTCCATCTTGTTGACGAAGCCGATACGAGGTACGCGGTAGTTGTCCGCTAATCTCCAGTTCGTTTCAGATTGAGGTTCTACGCCATCAACGGCTGAAAATAAAAAAACCAATCCATCGAGTACACGAAGTGATCGGTTTACTTCCACGGTAAAGTCCACGTGGCCGGGAGTATCAATAATGTTAAAGTGATAGGGTTTGGAATCGGGGGTGGGTTTTCCTTGGTCTTGAG
>CAXGYE010000125.1:0-5011 GCA_964013865.1 uncultured Flavobacteriaceae bacterium | reverse complement strand
TTTTTGGCACGTGTTTGGTCCCCTTTAAAGCGGACCTCAGAAAATTCTGTTTCTACCAGCCCTGGGTGGATAGCACCCACTCGAATTCCAAGTGGATTCAGATCAATTCGCAAGCCACGTGTAAAAAAGTCCACTGCCGCTTTGCTACTGCAATACACACTTCCGTTGGGATAGACTTCCTTTCCAGCGATGGAGCCCAAGTTGATGATCTGACCCTTTTTTGCCTCAATCATATGGGGCAGTACTGCTTTGGTGACATACATCAAGCCTTTTACGTTTCCATCGATCATCGCGTCCCAATCCTCCAAACTAGCCGTTTGAACTGGGTCTAGTCCGTGAGCATTTCCCGCATTGTTAACTAAAAGAGCTATGGATTTCCAGGCATCAGGAAGACTGTCCACGGCTTGGAAAACTGCAGCTTTATCTCGTACGTCAAAAGTGAGTAATTGGGGATTACCTACCACCGCTTTGGCAAGGGCTTCGAGTTTTTCAGTTCGTCTTCCGCAGAGGATCAATCGTGCTCCTGCTTGTGCCAAACGTACAGCTGTTGCCCATCCAATTCCGCTTGTGGCTCCGGTGATTAATGCAATTTTATTTTTCATCTAGTAGTATTTTTGTTAAGGTTAGACTTCGACTTCACTCAGCAGAATAGTGGAACATCCAAATTAGCATTCAGCTTTATGACTTGAAATAGAAGAGGTTGTTTCATAGAATTAGGGTAAAGGGTTGCCCATACTGGCTTCTAAAAGCAGAAACCAGTCGGTGATTTCTAAAGTTATTTTTGTGGCTTCAAGAGATTTTTGAAGACGAGCGGCAGAGGTGGTCCCCACTACGGGATAAATGACGGCGGGAGGAAAGAGCAGCCAGGCCAAGAGCAGTTGATCTTCAGAACAAGTGTACGTTTCACAAAGGGGAAGCAACACCTGTTTTACTCGCTCTTTTTGGGGCGTATTTTCTTTGAAGTAACTCCCTAAAGGGCTCCAAGCCATGGCTCCAATACCGTGGACGTTCATATGGTCTAAGGTTCCGTCAAAGAAGGGCGACTCATGGGTAAGGGAGCATTCCAGTTGGTTCCAAGTCAAGGGAATTTCTTTTTGAAGCAATTGCATTTGGGATGCGGTAAAGTTAGAAACCCCAAATTGTTTTACTTTACCCTCTTCTTGAAGTTTTAAAATTTCCTCCGCTATAATTTTCGCATCCATAAGTGGGCTAGGACGGTGTAACAAGAGCAGATCAATATAATCCGTGCGCAGCTTACGCAATGAATTTTCCACACTCATTCGCAGATGAGCAGGACTGTAATCGTAATGTTTTACTGGTAGAGGCCGCGCCTCACAAGGAAATTGAATACCACATTTAGTGATGAACTGAACCGCTTCACGAGAAATGGAGCTTTGTTGAAAAGCCCTTCCAAATTCCTCTTCTGTGGTATAACCACCATAGATATCCGCGTGGTCAAAGGTGTTAATCCCAAGTGCAACTGTTTCTTCGATTAAAGCGTGCATTTGACTTGTAGAAAATTGACGACCCCATGCACCCCAAGTCATGGTTCCTGAAATTATTCTTGAAAAGGGGTCGATCTCCATACCAAATGATTAATTTTATCTTCTAAATTAGCAACATTTGAGGGTCTCCGAGAGGATAGGGGAGTTCAATTTTTAACCAATTGTTAACAACCAAATGGCAATATATTTTTCAAATTTGCTATCCAAAAAAATTGTAGATTATTCCTATGGAAAACAGTACAAATGAAATGGCAGACATCAAGGCCATAAATGAAAAAATCGAAAAGGAAAGTGCCTTTGTGGACCTGCTCACTATGGAGATGAACAAGGTCATCGTAGGGCAAAAGCACATGGTAGAACGCTTGTTAATTGGCTTGTTGGGGAGAGGTCACATCCTCCTCGAAGGGGTACCCGGTCTTGCAAAAACATTGGCCATCAATACCTTAAGTCAAGCGGTAAAAGGAAGCTTCAGTCGGATCCAGTTCACTCCCGATTTACTCCCAGCAGATGTCGTAGGGACGATGATTTACAACATCAAAGAGAACGACTTTTCCATCAAAAAGGGGCCTATTTTTGCCAATTTTGTTTTGGCAGATGAGATCAACAGGGCTCCAGCTAAGGTGCAGTCGGCACTACTGGAAGCTATGCAAGAAAAACAAGTGACCATTGGGGACAGCACCTTCAAGCTGCAAGCTCCTTTTTTGGTCATGGCAACTCAAAACCCGGTGGAACAAGAAGGAACCTATCCGCTTCCTGAGGCGCAGGTAGATCGATTTATGCTCAAAGCAGTAATTGACTATCCCAAACTGGACGAGGAGCAACGCATCGTAAGGAACAATTTAAAAGGTGCCTTTGACAAAGTTCAAGCGGTGGTGAGTACCAAGCAGATTTTAACCGCTCAAGAAACCGTTCGGGAGGTGTATATGGACGAGAAAATTGAAAACTACATTCTGAATTTGATTTTTGCAACCCGCTATCCTGAAAACTACAAGCTGGACTCGATAAAACCATTGATCAGTTTTGGAGCTTCTCCAAGGGGGAGTATCAACCTGGCCACCGCTGCAAAATGTCACGCCTTCTTAAAACACAGGGGCTATGTCATCCCAGAAGATGTTCGTGCGGTGATTTACGATGTATTACGACACCGTATCGGGTTGACCTATGAGGCCGAAGCTGAAAACATAACCTCAGAAGATCTGATCACCCAGATCATCAATGAAGTCGAAGTACCCTAGCCGTATTTCCCAATTTATTTCACCAAGGACAGGACGCAATGGATACAAAAGCGCTACTGAAAAAAGTTCGTAAGATTGAAATCAAGACCCGTCGTTTAAGCGACCACGTCTTTGGGGGAGAATATCATTCTACCTTCAAAGGACGCGGTATGACCTTCAGTGAAGTACGCCAATACCAGTTTGGCGATGACGTGCGTTCTATTGATTGGAATGTGACGGCGCGCTACAACGAACCGTTTGTAAAAGTATTCGAAGAAGAACGGGAATTGACTTTGATGCTTGTTGTAGATGTAAGTGGTTCGGAAGCTTTTGGTACCCAAACCCAATTCAAAAGAGAGATTTTAACCGAAATTGCAGCGACACTTGCTTTTTCAGCACTACAAAACAACGACAAGGTAGGACTGCTCTTGTTTTCCGATCAGGTGGAATTGTTTATTCCACCCAAAAAGGGACGGTCACATATTTTGAGAATTATTCGCGAATTGTTGGAATTTGAACCCCAAAGTTTAAAAACAAATATTAGTATTGCGCTGGAGTTTCTCTCTGGAGTGTTAAAAAAGAAAGCGATTGTTTTCATGCTCTCCGATTTTATGGACCAAGGCTATGAGAAAACCCTTCGCATTGCAGCTAAAAAACACGACCTTACTGGAATTCGGGTATTTGATCCCGTAGAGGTAAAACTTCCCAATCTAGGAATTGTACCCCTACGCGATGCAGAAACAGGAGCGGTACAGTGGATCAGTACGTTTTCGAAAAAGATCCGAAAAAACTACGAAACCCAGTACAGACAACACGTGAGTGCCTATGAGGAGTTATTCAGTAAAAATGGAGCAGGAAAGTTGAGCTGTAGTGTTGAGGAAAGTTACGTTAAAAAATTGTTGGGATATTTTAAAGCACGAATGTAGATGATCAAAAGGGGACTTACTTTTTTTGGAGTGTTTATTTCTTTGCTTTCTTGGTCACAAGAAAAAGGAACCTTGATTGTGGCTGTAGATTCTACAGCAGTCAAAATTGGGGAGCAAATTGATTATATCCTTCAAGTTAAAGCAGACAGTACAGCCCAAGTAGTTTTCCCCGAACAGCCCTTATTTGCTCCCTTCGAGTTACTGGAAGCCAGCCCAGTAGATACTCTGAAAACTCAGTCGCATTATCTTTACACTAAAAAATACGCTCTGATTCAGTTTGATTCAGGAGACTATTTTATCCCTCAGCAACAGGTTTTAGTCAATGGCTTTTCCAAAATAGCAGACTTGGTCCCCTTACGTGTCAATACCGTAATGGTTGATACCACCCAACAAAAGCTCTACGACATTAAACCTTTACAGGAGGTTGATAAAAATTACGAAGCATTGATTGCTCAAATCCTTTGGGGATTGGTATTTGTTTTGGCTTTGTTCGGGATTTTTTACACCTACTTATTTCAAAAAAAAAGAAAAGAACTTCGGGAGCAAGAACTCCCCCCTTTTGATCGTGCGATTGAGGAACTGAAAGCCTTAGAAAATGAACCGCTAAGTGCACAGGAAGAATACAAAAATTACTACTCTCGTTTGACAGATGTGGTACGTCGTTATTTGGAAGAAGAAGCAAAGATCGATGCGTTGGAAAGTACTTCGGAAGAGCTGTTAATCAAATTGGAACTGCGTAAAAATGCGGGGACTTTGGATTTGGATTCAAAAACCTTACGGAGCCTTAGGGCAGTCCTTCAGAATGCAGATTTGGTGAAATTTGCCAAGTCCATGCCAGAATATCGCATTGCCAGTGAAGACCGAAAAGTAGTGGAACATGTAGTGATTGAAACCAAAGAGGCATTGCCCGAACCCACAGAAGAAGAATTGCGAGAAAAAGCAGCCTACAAGGAATACCTTGCCAAAAAACGAAGAAAGGAACAATGGATTTGGGGGCTTTCAGGTTTCGGAATTGTAAGCTTGTTCACTTTGGTCGTCAGCATGCTTATTTACGGGTATTATCCTGTACGAGATACTCTTTTAGCCTATCCTACGAAAGGATTGATCAGTGGAGATTGGGTCATGAGTCAGTACGGCACCCCTCCCTTGAAAATTGAAACTCCAGATGTTTTGGAACGTTTTGAACGGGAAGAAAAAACAATCCAACAATTTGGGTTGGGAACTTTTGACAGTCCGTTTTACATTGATTTGATGTTTGATTTTCCACCAAGAGATCCCCAACAATCTGAAAGCCCAACAACAGATCCCAAACAAGCCGATCTGGAAAAAGGTCAAGCCCTAGTAAACTCCATCATCTCCAATTTTG
>CAXGYE010000124.1:0-5013 GCA_964013865.1 uncultured Flavobacteriaceae bacterium | reverse complement strand
CCAGCTGCCGCTGCAGCACCTGTCGCTGCTCCCGTAGCTGAGGCTCCCGTTGTGGAAACCAGCTATGCTGCCCAAACCCCTTCTCCAGCAGCGCGAAAAATCATGAACGAAAAAGGAATTGATCCAAACCAAGTACAAGGCTCGGGGAGAGGTGGACGCATTACCAAAAATGACGCAGTAAAAGCGGTTCCTTCTATGGGTACCCAACCGGAATGGGGTGAGCGCAGTCAAAAACGCGCTAAACTTTCCATGCTGCGAAGACGTGTTGCCGAACGCTTAGTGGCGGCCAAAAACGAAACCGCTATGTTGACTACTTTTAATGAAGTGGATATGTCTGCTGTATTTAAAGTACGCAATGAGCACAAAGATTCCTTCTTAGAAAAGCACGGTGTGAAATTAGGCTTTATGAGCTTTTTCACCAAAGCAGTGGTACGCGCTTTAAAACTTTATCCTGATGTCAATTCCATGATGGATGGAGATTACAAAATAGCGTATGACTATTGCGATATTAGTGTTGCCGTTTCTGGACCTAAAGGGCTAATGGTTCCAGTGGTTCGCAATGCGGAACTTTTATCCTTTGTGGGAATTGAACAAGAAATTGGTCGTCTGGCAGTAAAAGCCAGAGATGGAAAAATCACAGTTGACGACATGACGGGTGGTACCTTTACCATTTCCAATGGTGGGGTTTTTGGTTCTATGTTATCTACCCCCATCATCAATCCTCCACAGTCTGGAATTCTTGGAATGCACAACATTATTCAGCGCCCCGTTGCCGTGGATGGAAAAGTGGAAATTCGCCCTATGATGTATCTGGCCTTGTCCTATGATCACAGAATCATAGACGGTCGTGAGTCGGTTGGGTTTTTAGTCGCTATTAAAGAAGCGCTGGAAGACCCCATCGAACTTTTGATGGAAGGAGATGCTAAAAAGGCTTTTGAATCATAGAAATAATTTCCGCTGTGCATAGTCTATCACAGCTTTGTTCTTTTTCAAAAAATCAGCACCTAAAATGCCGTCAATCTCAGTAGCACCCTGACTGACAAGAGTAGTGTTGACGTGGTTTAAGTCCAGTAGGACAAAAGCTTGCTTTCCTTTAAAACTTCTTCCGAGTTGAATCTCGCATTGTGCCGTCATTACTGCTTGCATCTTTCCCTCACTGGCTCCCGCCGCATCAAAAGGGTCTCCTTTTATTTTCAATCCAAAATGATTTTGCATTGCGTTGTGAATACAGCTGTTGGAAGCTCCCGTATCGACTAGTAACACCGCCGATTTTCCGTTAATTCGGGCTTTGCCCAAGAGGTGTTTTGTTTTGGAAAATTGAAGTCGAATGAAAGGTTGCGAATGCATTAGAGTATAAAAATAAGTCTTCCGATTGAAAAATAGAATGATTTTGGGACATTAAGTAACTTTGTATTCAAAATTGCAGCTATGGAACTTATCGATACCCACACCCATCTTTATGTAGAAGCTTTTGATTCAGATCGAGAGGAGATGGTGGAACGTGCAAAAGCTGCTGGAGTAAAGCACTTTTTTATTCCAGCAATTGACAGCACGTATACTGAGCGTATGTATGCTTTGGAAAAAAGGTATCCGAACGAAGTGCATCTTATGGCAGGTGTTCATCCTTGTCATATTAAGGATGATTTTAAGGAGGAATTGAACAAAGTTGAAGCGCAATTGCAACAGCGTTCTTTTTGCGCTGTTGGAGAAATTGGAATTGATTTGTACTGGGACAAAACCTATTTAATACAACAGCAAGAGGCTTTTGCCCAGCAGATAGAATGGGCAAAGCAATACAACTTACCCATTGTGATTCATTGCCGGGAGGCATTCGATGAGGTATTTGAAATTTTAGAGGCACATCGATCTGAAACACTATATGGAATTTTTCACTGTTTTACAGGAAATTTGGACCAAGCCAAACGTGCAATTGACTTAAATTTGAAGTTGGGAATAGGGGGAGTCGTCACTTTTAAAAAGGGTAAGATAGATCAGTTTATACACGAGTTGCCTTTGGAGGCACTTGTTTTGGAGACGGACGCGCCTTACCTAGCTCCAGTTCCGTATCGAGGAAAACGCAATGAGAGTTCTTATTTGCCTTTGATTTTAAATAAAGTGGCTCAGTGCTATGGGAGAACGGATCTTGAAATAGCTAGCATGACAACCCAAAACGCAAGACAGCTTTTTAATATTTAAGATTTAGGAAATTAAAGGCTACTTTTTTTTAAAAAAACATATTTTTTCCCTTTATTTGGTTCATTAATTTAGAGAGGTGGCCGAGTGGTCGAAGGCGCACGCCTGGAAAGTGTGTATTCCAATTGCATTGGAATCGAGGGTTCGAATCCCTTCCTCTCTGCAAAAAACAATATCGTGTATATTTTTTTTTATCTTTAACCGCAATTAATCAAAAAAGAACAAACATTAATTAAAATGAGAAAACTATTTATTGCCCTTACATTGTTAGGTTTTATGGCTACTGCCAACGCAACTATCGCGACACCTAATACAGCTACTTCAGTAGCAACATCGATCGTTCAGGATGAAGAAGCTCCAGCACAGTCCGCTTCATTCACTCAAGAACTTAAAAAGCGTTTTATTGAAGGAGGTCCAGGATTTATGGGAATCGTATTAATTTGTCTAATCCTAGGTCTTGCGATCGCTATAGAACGTATTATTTTCCTAAACTTAGCTACTACCAATACGAAAAAACTCACTGATGGTGTGGAAGAAGCTCTTTCTTCTGGAGGGGTAGATGCAGCCAAAGAGTATTGTAGAAATACCAAAGGGCCTGTAGCTTCCATCTTTTACCAAGGTTTAGACCGAATGGATGAAGGTGTTGAAAGTGCTGAAAAAGCAGTTGTTGCTTATGGAGGTGTTCAAATGGGTCAGCTGGAGAAGAATGTTTCTTGGATTTCTTTGTTTATCGCACTTGCACCCATGCTTGGGTTCATGGGAACGGTAATCGGTATGATCCAAGCATTTGATAAAATTGAAGCTGCTGGAGACATGCAACCTTCACTCGTTGCAGGAGGGATTAAAGTAGCCCTTCTTACCACAGTATTTGGTCTGATTGTTGCGATTATCCTTCAAGTATTCTACAACTATATCGTTGCAAAAATCGACAGTATTGTAAATGACATGGAAGATGCATCAATTACCTTGATCGACATTCTTGTTGCACAAAAAAAATAATTAACCTCTAACAGCAATTCACATGAATCTTCAAACAATTGTAAAAATTATCAGTGCTGTTTTTGGTTTACTAGGCGTCGTATTTCTATTTAGAATTATTGGTGTAGGAGACGAGGAAATTAAAATGGCTGCTGGTACTGGTGATTTTGGAACAGTATCCCCATTAGTTTCCTTAGCTATTGCCATACTTGTAATTACGGTAATTATAACCGTTTTATTCTCTTTGTTGAACCTAGCTTCTAGCGGACAGAAATTAAAAAAATCATTGATTTTCATCGGATGCTTTTTGGTAGTTCTCGGAATCGCATATGCAGCTTCTACAGGAGTGGAAACACCCATGAAAGATGGAGAAGTTTTATCTGCATCGGGTTCTCGTTGGGTAGGTACAGGACTAAGAATGTTTTATATTCTAGCAGCTCTAGCCATACTTTCAATGATCCTTTCTGGAGCAAAGAAATTACTTAAACGTTAAGTTATGGCAAAAAGATCAGCACCCGAGGTCAATGCAGGTTCCATGGCGGACATTGCTTTCCTTCTACTCATTTTCTTCTTAGTTACAACTACGATTGAAACAGATAGTGGATTGAATCGTAAGTTACCTCCAATGGAAGACCAAGTAGATCCACCCATTATTAGAGAGAAAAACATCTTCACTGTCTTGGTGAGTAAAAACGATCAACTTTTAGTTGAGGAAGAACTTGCTGATATTGCGGACTTACGTTCGTTGGCAGTTGCTTTCTTGGACAACGGTGGTGGTGTAGGTGACGAAGCTTGTGATTATTGTCAAGGCGCTCGTGACGAAGCCTCTTCTGATAATCCCGACAAGGCCATCATTTCATTAAAAAATGACCGTGAGACTTCGTACAAAGTTTACATTGCCGTACAAAATGAATTGGTCGCAGCTTATAACGATTTGCGAAATCGTGAATTCGAACGTCTTTTTCCAAATTTGGAAATGAATTTTGTAGATGCACAGAAGCAATACGATGACCCAAGGACCACCCCTGAAACATCAGAGGAATTGAAGCCCAAGTTAGATCAGGTAAAAGCGATGTATCCTCAGAAGCTCTCTGAAGCAGAATCGACTAAAAATTAACTAAACTTAAAGCCATGTCAAAATTTAAAAAGAAAAAAGGGGGCGATTTACCAGCAATTTCAACCGCTTCTCTACCCGATATTGTTTTTATGTTGTTGTTCTTCTTTATGGTTGCCACTGTAATGCGTGACAGTACACTGATGGTTGTCAACAAGTTGCCCGCTGCAGACCAGATTCAGAAGTTGGATAAAAAAGACCGCGTGATGTACATTTATGCGGGAAAACCCTCTACCCGATACCAAGATAAATATGGTTCTAGTGCGAGGATTCAGTTGAATGATAAGTTTGCTACTGTAGACGAGGTAGGAGCTTTTATCCTTGCTGAGCGTGCTTCCAAACGTCAAGAATTGCAAAACGTTTTGACTACCGCACTTAAAGTAGATAGCGAGACCAAGATGGGACTTATTCAAGACATCAAACAAGAATTGCGAAAAGTAAGTGCATTAAAAATCAATTACACGACAAGAGTTGGGGACTACACTCAAAACTTGAATTAATTTTTAACCAGTTTTCTTATACAAAGTGCCTCCTAGAGGCACTTTTTTTTTACTTTCATAGTCTATGAAAGACTTGCTACAACATCATCCTCTCCTTTCTGTACTCAAGTGTGTCGTTGTGGTTTTATTGGGACTCGTTCGTCTTCAGGCGCAAGAGGCCAGCACTACAGAGGACTCCACCTTCTATCGAGAGGATCAAATTTATTTTGGTGCTTCTTTCATGATTTT
>CAXGYE010000123.1:0-5020 GCA_964013865.1 uncultured Flavobacteriaceae bacterium | reverse complement strand
TCTCGGCATTCCTGCTGATCCGCTCTTCCGATCTTAACCTTAGCCCCAGAACCTCCAAAAAAATATGCGTTTTGTAGTGATACAGCCTACCTTGAGTCTTTGATTCCACTAGTTCAAGGTGTAGATGTACTGTATCACGAGTCTACTTTTTTAGAAAAACATGCTGATTTAGCAGAGAAAACCAAGCACAGCACCGCGCTACAAGCGGCAAAAATTGCCAAAGCTGCTGAAGTAAAACGTTTACTATTAGGACATTATTCCAATCGATATACCGATAAGGAAGAGTTTATAAAAGAAGCAACAGCTGTTTTTGATGCTGTTTTTTTGTCCGAAGACCTCAAAACCTTTTCGATTTAATTAAAATGGATTGTAACTTGCAGAATCAATGAAAAAAGAAGATTTAGGACACCTGCGAAAGTCGTACGAAAAAAACGCACTGGATAGTAAAGATCTCAACAACGATCCTATGGGATTCTTTAAACTTTGGCTAGAGGAGGCCGTTAGCCATCCTGCTATTGAAGAAGCCAATGCGATGTCTTTAGCAACCCTAGGATTAGACGATTTTCCTAAAGCACGGGTAGTGTTGCTCAAAGCTTTTACAGCAGAAGGTTTTGTATTTTACACGAACTATCAAAGTGAAAAAGGAATGGCTATTGAACACCACAGTAAAGTTGGGCTTTCGTTCTTTTGGCCTGCCCTAGAGCGTCAAGTAATAATAAAGGGGGAAGCAGAAAAATTAGCACCTGAAGACTCTGATCGTTATTTTATCTCACGCCCTAAAGGGAGTCAGCTGGGTGCAATCGTATCAGATCAAAGCAAAGTCATTTCGGATCGATCCATCATAGAAGCCAAATTAGAAGCGCTAGAGATCGAATACGAAAATGAAATGCCAAAACGGCCGGATCATTGGGGAGGCTATTTAGTCAAGCCAAGTTGCATTGAGTTTTGGCAAGGAAGACCCAATCGACTGCACGATCGGGTACGTTGTCAATTGCAATCTGGATTTTGGAACCTTCAACGCTTAGCCCCATAGCATGAAAGAGTTAGTACTTTTACGGCATGCAAAATCCTCTTGGGAACTCAATGTGGCAGATCGTCATCGTCCTCTTACAGAGAAAGGGATGCAACGAATCCAAAAGATGGCATTAGCGAAACCTGAGGTGTTTTCGGATGCAGAAATCATTTATACCAGCCCAGCTAATCGTGCCTGTCATACAGCTTCCATTATGGTGCACAGTTTGGATCTACCTTTTGAAAAAGTCGTTTTAACAGAAGAGTTATACACTTTTGAAGCCTCCAAGCTGCTCTATTTTATTCAAACCATTTCGGACACTTATCAACGCGTTGTTTGTGTAGGTCATAACCCGGCTTTTACGCAGGCCGTGGAGTACCTTAGTGGTTCTCAATTCGATCATCTACCAACTGCAGCTTGGGCAAAACTGAAATTCATTCAAAACAATTGGAAAGACGTTTCAAACGGTACACTTTTACTTGGTATGCCAAAAAAAATAGTGCAGTAGTATGGAACAAAAGCAACGCTATATAAATCGGGAGTTGAGTTGGTTGGACTTTAACGCTAGAGTGCTGCAGGAGGCAGCACACAAAGATGTCCCTCTGCTGGAACGACTTCGTTTTATTGGTATTTTTTCAAACAACTTGGATGAATTTTTTCAAGTGCGCTTTGCCACGGTTCAACGCATTGCACAGTCTGAAATGACTGGGAAGAAAATTTTTGGTGGACAAAGCGCATCCGACCTTTTGAAATCGATTACTAAAAAAGTGATTGAACAGCAAAAAGAAAGTTCTCAGATCCTTACTTCTATTGAAAAAGAACTTGAGAAGGAACAAATATATCTGATTAATGAAAATCAAGTTTTAGCAGAACACGAGGCTTTCCTAAAAGAATATTTTATTCAAAAAGTGAGTCCCGCATTGATGACCATAGTGGTATCTGAAGACGAAAATCAAGATTTCTCTGACCACTTGGCGTTTTTGGCAGTAAAACTGCGTTTTCAAGAAAACGATACTGAAAAAACACAATACGCGCTTATAGAATTGCCCACAGATTTAGATCGATTTGTTGTATTGCCCAATCTAGGTGAAAAGCAGTATGTAATGTTTCTCGATGATCTAATCCGTTATCATTTCCATTTGATATTCAATTTTTTTGAATTCACCCATATCGAATCTCATATGATCAAGGTCACAAGAGATGCCGAGTTGGACATGGAAGGGGATGTTTCTAAAAGCTACATCAATAAAATCGTTGAAAGTGTACGAGAACGTATTTTAGCTGAGCCAGTCCGTTTGGTATACGATAATGAAATTGCACCGGACACCCTAGAGATTGTAAAAAACCTGTTGGGTGTGGGTACCAATGACAGTTTGATTCCGGGAGGTCGTTACCACCACCGTAGAGATTATATGAATTTTCCACAGCTACACCGCAGGGATCTCCAGTACGAGCGGAAAGTTCCACTGCCCATCGAGGGACTTTCTCTAGAGAAAAGTATTTTTAAGGCGTTGGAGTCAAAAGATTACTTGCTCTATACTCCCTATCACAGTTTTTCGTTTGTTATCAAATTTTTACGTGAGGCCGCATTGGACCCTGAAGTTACTACGATAAAAATCACCATCTATCGTTTATCAAAAATTTCTAATGTTGCACGTTCTTTGATCAATGCTGCTAAAAATGGAAAAAAAGTTTTGGTTCAAATTGAATTACAAGCCCGATTTGACGAAACGAACAACATCACCTATGCCGAGCAAATGCAAGCTGCGGGAGTAGAACTTATTTTTGGAATTCCCGGATTAAAGGTGCACTCTAAGATTTGCGTTATCGAGAAAAAAACCAAAGGAAAGAAAAAACGATATGGGTTTATCAGTACTGGAAACTTTAACGAGGATACTGCCAAAATTTACACCGACTACACCTTGTTTACTTCCAATCAAAAAATCCTAAAAGAGGTCAATAAAGTTTTCAATTTCCTACAAGTCCATTACAAATTAAAAAAGTACAAACACCTGATCGTTTCTCCCCATTACACGAAAAACGCTTTAGTAAAAATGATCAACCAAGAAATTGAAAACCACAAAGCGGGTCTGCCTAGCGGAATTCGATTGAAGCTGAATGCCATTACCAATTTTTCCATGATTGAAAAGTTGTATGAAGCCAGTATTGCGGGTGTCCCCATCCAAATGATTGTTCGAGGCATTTGCTGTTTGATCCCGGGGGTAAAAGGGATGAGCGAAAATATTGAAGTCATTAGTGTGGTAGATCGATATTTAGAGCACCCTAGGGTGTATCATTTTACCAACGGAGGAACTCCAAAAATTTATATTTCATCTGCAGATTTTATGACGCGAAACATTGAGAACAGGGTAGAGGTAGCCGCACCCATATACGATACAGACCTGCAACGGCAAATTACTGAGGTCTTCGACATTGTCTGGAACGATAACGTCAAAGCAAGGCGGTTAAACGGTCCGACTCAAAATGCCTTTATCAAGAACGATTCCGAACCTATACGCTCTCAATTTGAAATTTTTGATTACTACAAAAAAGAAGTCGAGAAATAAAATGAATCTGACCATAAGGAGAAACAGATGAAAATAAGGAAATATGCCGCAATTGATATAGGTTCCAATGCGGTACGTTTACTGATTTCCAATGTTATCGAATACGAGGGCAGTACGCATTTTTTTAAAAATGCACTCGTTCGTGTACCCATTCGACTGGGGCAAGATGCTTTTACAATCAATAAGATCTCTGATAAAAATATTAAGAGAATGGTAAAATCGATGAAAGCCTTTCAAATGCTGATGAAAGTACATGGAGTAAAAGATTATTTAGCCTGTGCCACTTCGGCGCTTCGCGATGCTGAGAATGGAGTATTGGTCAAAGAAAAAGTTTTAAAAAAGACAGGAATCAAAATTGATATCATCGATGGAAAAGAAGAGGCCCGAATCATTTCAAATACCAATGTTTTTGAACAGATCGATCTTGAAAAAACCTTTTTATACATTGACGTTGGGGGAGGGAGTACGGAATTTAGTATTCTAAAAAAGGGTCAGCGGATTCATTCGATATCGTTTAAAATTGGGACGGTACGTCTATTGAATGACGGTGTAGATAAAAAAACATGGGATGAGGTAGCCGCTTGGGTTAAAAAGCGAACCGCTCCGTATTCAAAGATTTATCTTTTGGGAACAGGGGGAAACATCAATAAGCTTCATAAAATGGCAAATGCCAAAGACGACAGACCCATCACCTATCTAACACTAAATGCCATTTACAACAAGCTTAAGGTTTTGACTTATGAGGAACGTATCGTAAAATTGGGGCTTAACCCCGACCGTTCTGATGTGATCATCCCCGCCACAGAACTCTTTTTAAAAACCCTACAGTGGAGTGGTGCTAAAGTGATTTATGTCCCCAAAGTGGGGCTTTCTGACGGAATGATTCGAGAGTTATACAATACCAGAAAAGAGTAGTTTTATCCGTGGATGGACTCTTTGTCCCCTAATTTTCTTATTACTGTTGCCTCATAATCCAGCAGTGACCGCCACTTCTGATCAACCGTTTCTTTTGAAGGGCCGTATTTCCGTGCTAATTTTAAAAACAGCGTATAGTGATTGGCTTCACTGATCATCAATTTTCGATAAAAAGAACGCAATTTCCGGTCCTCTAATTCTTCTGAAAGGATACGAAACCGCTCACAACTCCGGGCTTCGATTAGCGCAGCACAAAGTAGCCGGTGCGTTAACTGAGCTTCTCTAGAACCTCCTTTTGGGAAAAACGTGAGTAACTGAAGGACATATTCATCTTTCCGTTCTATACCTAGGGTATAGCCTCTTTCCAAAATTAAGTTATGAACCATCTTAAAATGACTCATTTCTTCTTGCGCGAGATCGGTCATTGCGGAAACCAATTCTGAATTTCTAGGAAATCCAATAATGAGTGAAATAGCAGTACTCGCTGCTTTTTGCTCACAATAGGCATGATCCGTTAAAATTTCTT
>CAXGYE010000122.1:0-5072 GCA_964013865.1 uncultured Flavobacteriaceae bacterium | reverse complement strand
CCAAGGACATATTGCTGTCATTTAAAAATTTCAAAACTAAAACTCCCTCTCCCTACATCCAAACCCTTATGCCTTTTGAATTAAAAATCCACTAAATGACAGCTCAAAAAAAAGAACTTGCTAAAAATATCTACCTGTTACTCGCAGGGCTATTTATTACTTCTTTGGTGGTATCCAATTTGATTTTCCAAAAGTTCTTTTATTGGTATCCCTTTGATTTTAAGCTTTTTGGCAATTCTCTTTTTGAACTCTCCGTAGGGGTCTTACCTTACCCCCTTACCTTTTTAATTACGGACTTGATTTCAGAAATTTACGGCAAAAAGAAAGCCAATCAAGTTGTAGTAACGGGTATTTTCGCTTCTTTTTTTTCTATGGGAATTCTGTTGCTCGCCAATGCAGTTCCTGCCCTAGCCAACTCGCCCATAGACGATTCCACTTTTAACCAGGTTTTTGCGCTTTCTCCTATCGCTGTTTTGGCCTCCATGATTGCGTATTTACTGGCTCAATTTGTGGACATTCGTATTTATCACTTTTGGAAAAAACTGACTCAGGGTAAAATGCTTTGGTTGCGAAATAACTTTTCAACCTTTAGCTCACAGCTAATTGATTCGGTTCTCGTAGTTGGATTATTGAGTGCTTTTGGTGTATTGGATTGGAGCCTTTTTTGGGGACTGGTCCTTTCTAGTTTTCTTTTTAAAGTTTTTGTAGCAGCTCTAGACACACCCCTACTTTATCTTTTTGTAGGTTTATTTAGAAAAACCTTTGATTTAAAGCCTACAGATGAAATTGAAATTTAAACTATGAGCGAAGCATCCGAAGGGATACGACTGAATAAATACCTCAGCGAAATTGGACACTGTTCTCGAAGAGCAGCAGACAAATTGATCGATCAAGGCCGAATCCAAGTCAATGGAAAAGCCGTCGTAATGGGACAAAAAGTAAGTCCCCAGGATCGTATTGAAGTCGATGGAATTTTGATTGAAAACCATCAGGAAGGATCGGTTTATATCGCCTTTAATAAACCAAAGGGTATCGTTTGTACAACAGATACTCGAGTAGAAAAAGACAACATTATCGACTACATCAATTATCCAAGTCGCATCTTTCCCATTGGTCGTTTGGATAAAATGAGTGAAGGGCTGATCTTACTGACCAATGATGGGGATATTGTCAATAAAATCTTACGCGCTCGGAACAATCACGAAAAAGAATATATCGTAACAGTAAACAAGCCTGTAACAGAAGAATTTGTTGAAAAAATGGGAAGTGGAGTCCCCATTTTAGATACGGTTACCAAACCCTGTTTTGTAGAACAAATCCACAAAAAACAATTTCGAATTATTTTGACCCAAGGCCTCAATCGCCAGATTCGAAGAATGTGCGAGTTTTTAGAGTATCGGGTAGTTGAGCTAAAACGAGTTCGTATTATGAACCTCAAGTTGGATACTAAAGTGGGGCGCTACAGAGACTTAACCAAAAAAGAAATGACGGAATTGCGCAAGCTTCTAGCCGATTCTAGCAAAGATATTTAGGACTGAAAACGCAACTTGACGCGTTGCCCTTCATTGGACCGTACATTAAAAACCGTTTGATCTTCAAAGAGTAAGTATTGCCCTCGAATTCCCATGAGTTTCCCTTCATAAAGCGGTGTTTTAGTCAAATTTAAACTAGCAACTTTTGTAGGATACGACTGTACAGGAAATTCAAATTTTTCAAGCGCTGCAGTAGTTTTCATATAGGGTTTCAAGTCCTTGGGTAACTGATCTAAAGCCTTGTGAAACGCTTCCTCCCAAACGATGGGTTCCGATTCATTTTGAAGCATTTTTCTCCAATTGGTTTTATCCGAAAAATGTTCCTTAAGCGCCACTTCTCCCACTCCTGCCAGATAGCGATTGGGAACTTCTAAAAGCACCAGGGCCTCATGTGCTCCCTGATCGATCCAACGCGTAGGTACTTGGCTTTTTCTAGTGACACCCACTTTAAGATGACTGCTCAGCGCTAGGTAAAGAATATGAGGCTGCAGTTGCATTTTTTTTTCATATTCCAGATCGCGGTCCGCTTCACCCAAATGTGCCTTACTCAGCTCGGGTCGCATGATCCAATCTCCAGCTGCGGGGGTTTCAAAAAAACAAGATTTGCAAAAACCTTGTCTAAAAATGGGGAGTTCTTGAGAACAGTTTAAACACTGAGAACCTATATGACTTATCGTGATATGCTTTCCAATACATTGGTTGACATGTACATAACCACTCTCCATTTCTAAAAAATAATGGATGGGACTGTTTAATTCCGTGATCATTTTTTTTAAAGTTCCCTTAAACATATACTCGCTTAGAATTAATTACTTTTACGAAAGTAAGATACTAATTATTTTATGCCCATACCCCTATTTAATTCTATAGCTTCATGGATTCTCAAAAAGAGAATACACCAAATAGAGCTTTTTGTAAGGTACCCAATTGAGGTTCAAAATGAATTGCTTCACACCTTGGTTAAAACTGCTGCTCAAACCGAAATTGGTAAAAAATATGAGTTTGAAACGGTAAAAAGTTATAATGTATTCAAAGAACGAGTCCCTGTATGTACGTATGAATCTATAGAATCTGACATTGAACGCTGTCGCCAAGGAGTCCAAAATATTTTTTGGCCTAGCAGCATCAAGTGGTTTGCAAAGTCCAGCGGGACTACCAATGCGAAAAGTAAATTTATCCCTGTGAGTACGGAAGCCCTTGAGGATTGTCATTACAAGGCCGGTAAGGATATGCTCTCGTTGTATTTTAACAATAACGAAGATTCCCAATTGCTCACAGGAAAATCGCTGCGTCTAGGTGGAAGCAATGAATTGTACAATAAAAACAACAGTTATTTTGGAGATCTTTCTTCGATCATCATACAAAATCTTCCTTTTTGGGCCGAGCTGAGCAGTACCCCCAGCAATAAAACGTCACTCCTCCCTGAATGGGAGACAAAAATGAAAGCCATTGTGGCTGAATCCATACCCGAAAAAGTGACCAGCTTGGCGGGTGTGCCCTCGTGGATGTTAGTTTTGTTACAAAATGTATTAAAAGAAACAGGAAAGGAAAACATCACTGAAGTCTGGCCAGATGCAGAAGTGTATTTTCACGGAGGCGTGAGCTTCAAGCCTTATAGTACGCTTTACAAAAATTTATTTCCAAAGTCTGATTTTCGTTATTACGAAATTTACAATGCCTCAGAAGGTTTCTTTGGGATTCAAGACCAGAACGATTCGGATGAATTACTGCTTATGCTGGACTACGGTATTTTTTATGAATTCATTCCTTTTCAAGGTGAAGAAGAAGACGAAAGGAACATCATTCCCCTTTCTGATGTTGAGTTAAATCGGAACTATGCTATGGTTATTACCACCAATGGTGGGCTCTGGCGATATAAAATCGGAGATACCATAAGGTTCACCAGTCTCTCTCCCTATCGCATTCAGGTTTCGGGAAGAACGAAGCATTTTATCAATGCATTTGGTGAAGAATTGATTGTTGACGATGCAGAAAAAGCACTTGCCAAGGTAAGTAAGCAAACCCAGAGTACCCTGTCCAATTATACCGCTGCTCCAATCTTTATGGAAAAAGACCGTAAGGGAGCCCATGAATGGATTATCGAATTTGAAAAAGAACCTGAGGATTTAAGTTACTTTGGTCATCTCCTAGACGAGGCACTCCAAGAAGAAAATTCCGATTATGAGGCCAAACGCTATAAAAACATGACATTGCATCCCTTAAAAATTCACAAAGCGCGCCCAGGATTATTTTATAAATGGCTTTCCAATAAAGGAAAATTGGGTGGTCAACACAAGGTCCCTCGACTTTCCAATTCTAGAACAATTCTAGAAGAACTTCTAAACTTAAATAACTAGGAAACGACTTTTAATTTGGGAAGTTCAATTTTGGACAGCTTTTGATCGGCATATTGTTTGGTTATTTTAAGTTTTTTAACATCACTATCCGGGAGTTCAAACATGGCATCATTCAATACTGCTTCGCAAAGAGATCGCAACCCACGTGCTCCGAGCTTGTATTGCAATGCTTTTTCAACAATATAATCCAACGCCCCAGGAGTAAACTGCAGTTCAATCCCATCCATTTGAAACAACTGGATGTATTGTTTTACCAGTGCATTCTTAGGTGTGGTCAAAATCATACGGAGCGTAATTTCATCCAAGGGCGTCATATGTGTCAGCACGGGTAACCTTCCAATAATCTCTGGAATCAAACCGAAAGAACGCACATCTCTTGGAGTGATGTACTGTAAAATATTTTCCTTATCTACCTCACGTTGTTCCAAAGCCGTTTTATACCCAATGGCTTGAAGGTTCAATCGTTTGTTGATGTGTGCTTCAATTCCGTCAAAAGCCCCTCCAGCGACGAATAAAATATTTGATGTATCGACCTCAATAAACTTCTGGTCCGGATGCTTCCGTCCCCCTTTTGGTGGAACATTGACTACAGTTCCTTCCAATAATTTTAATAAGGCTTGTTGGACACCTTCCCCAGAAACATCTCTGGTGATGGAGGGATTGTCACCTTTTCGTGCAATTTTATCAATTTCATCGATAAACACAATGCCTCTTTCGGCGCGTTCCAGATCGTAATCTGCAGCTTGAAGTAAACGGGTCAAAATACTTTCAACATCTTCTCCTACATAACCTGCCTCAGTCAATACCGTAGCGTCTACAATGGCTAGAGGAACTTTTAAAAAACGAGAAATGGTTTGTGCCAGGAGTGTTTTTCCTGTTCCTGTGGGACCGACTAAAAGGATGTTACTTTTTTGAATTTCTACTTCATCGCCTTTGGTTTTGTCTTGAAGCAACCGTTTGTAATGATTGTAAACTGCCACAGACAAGACTCTTTTGGAGGCTTCTTGACCAATTATGTACTCGTCCAAAAAAGCTTTGATTTCTTTTGGAGGTTTTAGCTCTAGGGGTGAGGTTCCCGAAATCTCTTCTGTGGTTTCTTCAAGCACAATTCCGTGGGCTTGAACAATACACTGGTCACAAATGTGGGCATCCAAGCCGGCTATCAGCAGTTAGATCGGAAGAG
>CAXGYE010000121.1:0-5118 GCA_964013865.1 uncultured Flavobacteriaceae bacterium | reverse complement strand
TGATAAACTCTTGAACCAAAATATTGGCTTGGAGACTTTTAAATGCATTGATTACACTTTCAGCGGCTTTGTTTGTTTCGGCAGAAACAACTCCTTTTCCCTGGGCGCTTTGTAGAAGTTTAACGATCAAAGGAGCTCCGCCCACCATATCAATAAGGTCTTTGGTGTCTAGTGGAGATTTTGCAAAACCCGTAATAGGAATATTAATTTTATTCGCAGTAAAAAGCTGACTCGAAAACAGCTTATCCCTGGATTGAGAAATGGAAGTATCCGAATTCAAACAATAGGTTCCAATAGATTCAAATTGGCGCAACAAAGCACATCCGTAAAAGGTCATACTAGGCCGTATTCTCGGAATGATCGCATCCAAATCATTGATAATACTCCCCCCTCGATATCGAACCTCGGGGGTGTCAGCATCCATCCGCATATAACACTGTTGGATGTTGTAAAAACGCATTTCGTGACCGCGTGCAACGGCAGCCTCCATCAGGCGTTTGTTACTGTATAAGGTTCGGTCTGTGGCTAGTAAACCAATATTTAATCCAGATTTTCTAAACAATAAATAACTGTACATCGACTTCAACTCTTCCTCACTGTAATTTCCCAGTTGGTAGCTTGTTGAAGGGTCCACTAAAAATCGATTTCGCATGGCTTCCCTTCCTAAGAGCATTCTAAAATCCATCCCATCTCGATTGGCAAGCGTCAATTCAATTTCAAAAATTTCTTTACCCATTTGAACGGGAACTTGGATGACAAAACGCTTTTCGGCAATTCCGGAGGAACTCTTTATCAGTCGTGTATCTTTTATACGTGATTCGCAATGAATCGAAAAACTCAAATTGTCTTGCAACGGATTGACCTCAAAGGAAACCCAAGATTCTCCACCTCGTTTAAAGTGGCGAATATGCGTAGCTTGTATAGAGGATGTTTTTGCTCCAGAATCAATTCTGGCTTTTATTGCAGGTATTTTTAGGGACTTAAAAAAACACCATTCTGCATTCCCAATTACTGTTTGTTTCAACGCATCCACTAGTTTATATTAATCATTCAGTAAAAATCAGAACAGGCACCTCAGCGGCTTTAAATTCACTCTCGAAAGCCTGAAAATCTTGTTCAATTAGTTGGTTTAACTTTGTTCGTTGAGTCACCCACTGCTTTTCAAGATCATTGTGTCGGTCCCGTGCACCTTGAGTCACTTTGGGGTCTTCGGAATCTACAAAATCTTTGAGATACATCCACTCTGCGTTGAGTTTATTGTGAAAATTAATCACATCTTGAAACGTCTTCTGATCGGGTTGAATCAATTCTTTTTCCCAGTTTTTGAGTTTCTTATCGATCATTTCTGCTTTCTCTAGTAAAGATTGGTACTTGTCCTGTCCTTCCAAAATCTGGTGGTAGTGCTGTAGTTGTTTTTGAACACTTCGCATTTCAGTCACTGTTTGGTGAACACTTTTGATTCCTCCTTCTATTTGTCTTAAAAGTTGCTGTTGAGCTTCAAAATCTTCAGCAGTGGTTGAGAGATTGGGATTGGGCATAACGCTTAGGGACACCTCTTTTTCTGTAGTATTGTACTTTAATCGCGCTTTGTAATTTCCTGGTGATACCCGGCTCCCGGAGTAGTTCCCATATACAAAAACTCCCTCTACGCTAGGTAACTGCCCTCTTCTCAAGTCCCAGTGAAAACGATTAAAACCTTCTTTTTTTGATAATGGTCTTTCAGGACTTGGACCGCCTTGCCATGTTTTTGTTTTTTCCTTTTTAGAGGTATAGGTACGAATTACCTCGGTCCCGTCTAAGATTTCAATCGTTACCTCTAGAGAATCAATAACTTTTGGAAGATAGTAATCTAGGATTACCCCATTTAACGGATTGGTTCCTTGAGTACTTTTCTTTGGCGTACTTCGAGAAAAGATCCGATAAGCGGGTTTTGGAGTAACGAGATGAACTCCTGTCACTTGCTTTTGTTCTTGGATGGGGCTCAGGTCGTCCAAAATCCAAAAGGAGCGTCCCGCAGTAGCGGCAATTAAATCGTTATCTTGGATATACAAATCATTGATCGGGACCACTGGCAAGTTGTTTTGAAACCCTTCCCATTGTGCCCCATCAGTGTAGGAAATATAAAAACCTGTTTCTGTACCAGCGTAAAGTAGTCCTGGGACTTTGGGGTCGGCACGTACTACTCGCACAAAGGTATGAGCCCCCGATATTCCTTCAGTAATCAATTCCCAAGTTGCTCCAAAATCTTTTGTTTTATAGATATAGGGTGTTAAATCCATAAACTTGTAGCGCATCAAAGTAATATAGGCGGTGGCTTCATCGTGGGGAGATACTTCTATACTGTTGATAATTCCTTCTTCAAGCCCTTTAGGAGTTACATTTTTCCAATTCTTACCTCCATCTTGGGTAATGTGGATCAAACCGTCATCGCTTCCTGCCCAAAGTACCTCGGGACTATGTGGTGAAGTTGCCAAACTCATCAAGGTGTTGTAATTTTCTCCTCCAGCAGCTTCATTGGTGAAGGGAGTCCCGCCAGGAATTTGCTGTGCTTTGTTGTTTCGGGTCAAATCGGGACTAATTACTTCCCAATCAATTCCACCATTTTGTGTTTTAAATACAACATTTCCCGCGTGATAGATTGTATTAGAGTCTGTGGGGGCACTCAAAATAGGTGCATTCCAATTGAAACGGTATTTAAAATCTTTAGGTACGTTACCCAGAGCAAGTTCTGGATATTCCTTAATTTCTTTTCCCGATTTGGTAGCACGATGCCATCGTTCGATGATTCCTTGGTAACATCCTCCATAAACAACTTCAGGATTTTTAGGGTCAAAAGCGAGGAAGGCACTTTCACAACCTGCTACAGAATACCAATCTTTCCAGTCAATCCCACTATCGCTATCTCGACTTTTTATCCCAATAGCAGAATTGTCTTGCTGTCCACCATAGACATGGTAAGGAACTTGAGCATCTGCAATGACGCGATAAAATTGGGAAGTGGGTTGATTTTGCTGGGTACTCCAGCTTTGCCCACCATTTAGTGAAACATTGGCACCCCCATCGTTGGAATTGATCATCAACTGATTGTTATTTGGATGAATCCAAAGGTGGTGGTTGTCTCCATGAGGTGTAGATAAACGTTGAAAGGTCTTTCCACCGTCAATAGATTTTAAGGTCGGAGCATTCAAGACATACACTTTATTTTCATCCTGAGGATCGGCAAAAATTTCCATGTAGTACCAGGAGCGCGTTACTGCAATACGGTCTTTGTTGAGTTGTTTCCAAGAAGCTCCACTATCATCTGATCGATAGACTCCTGCTTGTGTCCCTTCAGCTTCTAGATTGAGGTAGACCCTTTTTGAATTTGCTCTGGAAACAGAAATTCCTGCTTTCCCGATCACTTCGGGCAACCCTTTTTCTAACCGCGTCCAGTCTGCACCCCCGTTTGTGGTTTTATAGATTCCAGAATCAGGTCCTCCAGAACGCATTTGCCAAGGGGTTCTTTTGTGATCCCACATAGCAGCGTAAAGAATTCTAGGATTGTTCATGTCCATGCTCAAAGAGACAGCCCCTGCAAGTTCGTCGACATAAAGAACTTTTTGCCAGGTTTCTCCTCCATCTTCCGTTTTATAGACCCCGCGTTCTTTATTAGGTCCATACTGAGCGCCTTGCACAGCTACATAAAAGATATCTGGATTCGTCGGATGAATTTGAATATTGGCAATGTGTCTGGATTGCTCCAAACCGATATGCGTCCAAGTGGCTCCCGCATCTTCTGATTTATATACTCCGTCTCCCATAGAAGTCATCACACCCCGAGCGGCATGTTCTCCCATCCCGACCACAACCACATTGGGATCACTTTCCGAAACAGCTATAGCACCTACAGTCCCCGTTTTAAAATAACCATCAGAGATATTGTCCCATTGAATACCGTAGTCTTCTGTTTTCCAAACACCTCCTCCGGTGCTCCCCATATAAAATACATTGGGCTCTTTTACGACACCGGTAGAAGCAACACTTCTTCCCCCTCTAAAGGGTCCAATATTCCTCCAACTGAGATTGTTGTAGGTCAAAGTTGTTGTGGCTTCTTTTTTCTTTGCTTTTCTCTTTTTTTGACTAAAACTTAATGTGGTGCTCATCAGAAGGACCAGCACTAAAGGAAACGTAATTCTCATAAATTCAATTTGAAATTCTTGGTTTTTTAAATATAGCCTTTACAAGTTAGAAAAAAAGTAGAAAGCCTGTACAAAAAGAAACTTTATTCCACTTTGAGTCGAGTCCGAAAAAGTCTCGGTTTCTTTTTTTCCTCACTCTCAGAACTCATCCAAAATTCATCTTTCGAAATAATCTTCACTGCCTCTATTTGGGCGGGCTTAATTGGAATTGGATAGGTATTGAGTTCTAGATTATCATATCCCTTTTTTGAAAAATTGGGTAATGTGTAAAAAAATTGATCTCCCTCGAAGTTATATCCTGTTAGAACCATCAGATCCTCCACTGCGCTATAATCTGCTGCAGTAACTAAAGCTTGCGTATCTACTACAGCTCTTGGTGTCAACACATAATCCCCAGCTACTTTAGGGAAGGTGTAAATTTCGGATTGGAGTGTTTTTCTGTTTTTTGAAAACAAGACCAGTTCCTGACCAACAACAGCGATTGCTTCGGCATCAAATTCGTTTCGAGGTTCTTTAGTAAAAGTGGTTTGTGCCTTGTAACGAATCGAAATCGTCCCTTTATGAAAAAAATGACGATCCAAAATATAAATCCTCAAATTTTCTCGTGTAGCATAATTATTCCCCGTATCTGCAATATAAAAATGGTCAGAATCTGCGGTAATATCCTCCCAGTCTTTATGTTTCAGTTGGTTGAGTTTAATCTCCATTATTTTTTCTCCCCTTTGGCTGATTATATAAAGTTTGGGTTGATCCCCCGAGTCATTGTGGGTAACCAAATACTCCCCAAAAACTTCCAGTCCTGAGGTTTCCTCAACAGATTTTGTCAACCAAATGGTTTCAAATGAAATTTGGGCGGTACCCAAAAAAGAAAGGAAAAGAAAAACGGTAACGAATCGCATTGTAACTTCTATTTTTTGCAAGATACCTAATAAATATATTC
>CAXGYE010000120.1:0-5123 GCA_964013865.1 uncultured Flavobacteriaceae bacterium | reverse complement strand
TCCAGCCCACGATTGTACTCCAACAGGTTCTGTTACTTGAATAACTCTTGCAGAATTGTTCACGCTGTTTGTTCCTGGGTTTTCAGCATAGGCTACAGTTAAGTTTTGATCATTAGCACCACCAAAATAGCCCCAGTTTCCTTCAAGACGATCGGCAGCTTGTGCATTTTCAAGTGAGAAGCTGGGTCCATATTCTTCAAAAGTGATTGTCCCTTCGTTCAGATCGGGATCGATACCCTCTACAAAGTCTGAACTCGTGTCTGTTCCAGAATCGCTTGGAGTTTCGGGTTCAGGAGTTTCAACGGTGATGGTTGGAGCTTCCTCTACCTCATCTTTCCCACAGGATAGAATCACCGTGAAAAATGAAAAAATTAAAATTAAAAAGTGATTAATTTTCATGATTAATTGTTTTAGTGAATTGATTAGTAGTTAATAATATCCTTCGTTTTGAGGGTAACTGGCCCCCAATAAATCCAAAACCCCTTGGGGGATTGGGAGATTGACCATATGCGGTTGGTACACTTCTTTTGGATTGACATGATTTCTAGCATAGTACTCGTTCAGGAGGTCTGCATTCATATGGTCCATTAAATAGTCAAATAAAAGCCCTCTTCTTTTTAGGCTATACCAACGTTGACCCTCAAAGGCGAGCTCTCTTGCTCGTTCTTCTAAAATATGTTCAAGGGTAGGAGAAGAAACGGGTGAGATTCCAGCACGCACGCGAACTGCGTTTAGATACTCTTGGGCTTTAGAACTATTTCCGTTTTCAAGGTGTGCCTCCGCTCCCATTAAATAGGTTTCGGCTAAGCGGTACACCATAATATTTTTAAAATGCATCCGATCTGTAGGTTCCACAGTATCGTCAAAAAACTTGATTACCCCAGGGCTTTGTCTTTTGAAATACATAAAAAAGTCATCGTCTTCGGCTACATTGCTATAAACGTCTAAGGGGTCGCCGATATTTTTTCCTGCAGGCAAGGTTTTTTCATCGTTGTAGCGATAATTAAAAATATAATAGTTCCCGATGCGTTGATCGTTAGTGTTGCTATTCAATAGATTTACGACGTAGGGATTGAGTGTAATAAACCCAAAACCGTCCCCACCATTTTCAAGGGATTGAACCAATCCCGGTACTGCCGAATAATGTGCTACTGTTTGCCAGTTCAGTTGGTGCCAGGCTCCTCCTCCGATGGCATTTCTCTTAAAGTTTACAGCAAAAAGCGTTTCACTGTGTTGCAGGTCATCTTGAAATACTTGATTTACATTAACAAGCGCATGTGGACTGTTAGCGATGATATCATCTGCAATTTCTGCGGCTTTGGAATAGTTTTGATCCCATAGCTCCACTTTTGCTCTCACATGATCCACGGCGGCTTTTGTCCATCTTCCAAATTCGTCTGTTGTATAGGAAAGATTTTCACTTGCAAAGTTGAGGTCCTCTCGGATCAGAGAAAAAATTTCTTCTTTTGGAGAATTGCTCTGGGGACGTTCAAATGCGGTAGCTGGTGTGGTAGGCTCTGTTTTGATATAAATATTTTTAAACAGTCGGTAAAGTGTGAAGTAGGCATGCGCTCGGAAGGTTTTGGCTTCCGCTAGATTTTTGATCAAGGAGGCGTCTGTACTCCCCTCTGCAAGGAGTAGTTCTCCACCAGAAATGATGTTGTTTGTAATATCAATTATTCTGTAATTATGACCCCAAAAGTACCCGTAAGCAGCTTCTGTCCCATAGTCCTCATCAATACCACAACCCCAAAAACAGTTACTAAAAAGTGAAATTTCCCCATCTATTCCAGCAGAAAGATCGCTTTTTGCTTGGAGAATAAGCGGGATAGCTCCGTTGAACCAATCGCGTTGATAGGGTTCGCGATTTAGTGCATAAAGTCCCACAACTGCATTTGCAATACCTTGGGGGCTGGAGTAGAGAAATTCAACAGAATTATTTGCTAGTAACTCGTCTTTTAAAAAATCATCTTGATAACAGGAAGTTGATAATCCTAAAAGTAAAATCAAAAAGAAATGTTTTGTGTTTTTCATGACAATGCTTTTAAAACGTTAGTTTCATTCCTAGGGTCATATTTAAGGTTTCCGGAAAGACTCCTGCACGTAAGTCTTGTTCTGGAGAATAGGACAAGAAATCGGTGAAGGTCAATAAGTTGGTACCTGTAAAGTACAATCGTCCGGATTTGGTTCTGAGCAACTGATTTAAACTGTCTCCAAAATTATACCCCACGGTAACTGTTCTCAAACGTTGGTACGAAGCATCCTTTGCGGCAAAAGAATTCAGATACTTCAGCCAGGCTGCATTGGCGTTAGCCATTGGCCATTCCGTAGAAGGCGATTCCGGGGTGTAGTAAGGAACAACAGGGCCGTTTGTGGAGGCTTTCCAGTATTCCCCGTTGGCAAGGATGGAGTTTACACGGGTAACGCCTTGTACAAAATACCAATCCATGAATAAATCAAAATTTTTGACACGTAGCGTAGCATTTATGGAGCCGTACCAGTCAGGATCGGCATTGATGAAAATGTTGTCGTTGATGTCTAAAATCCCATCTTCATTTTGGTCAATGACTCGAATATGTCCGGGTTTAGCTCCCACCCGTGGGGTGATAGGACTGCCTTCCAAAAAGTCTGCCTCTTGGTAAATCCCTCCGTATTCTGCCATCCACAGGCTGTTGATGGATTGCCCTATAGAAAGTCGTCTCCCCGAACTGTCTGTAATATCGATGAAGTATTCTTCTCCAGTTTGCGGGTTTATTTGGGTTTCTCCTGTTAGAGATAGAATTTCATTGTTGTTTGTTGACCAAATCAGACCCAAATCAAAGTTTACCTCTTTTGTACGGATTAGGGAATTGTTTAAGGTCACTTCCAAACCTGTGTTTTGCAATTCTCCAACATTGAAGCGTGTAACGGTATAGCCTGAGGAGGAAGCGAGTTGTCGGTCTAACAGTAAATCTGTAGTATTGGACTTATAATATTCAACGGTTCCTCGAATTCGATTTGAAAACAATCCAAAATCAACACCCCCATTTAAGGTTGTAGTTGTTTCCCACTGTAAATTAGGATTTCTTAATCGAGAAGAGGCTGAAGAACCACTGACGGTTAGGTCGCCAAAGGTGTAGGGATTGTAATTTGCAACACCGAGAGACTCCAGTGGATTAATTCCTTGGTTTCCTGTAGCGCCATAACTAAGACGTACTTTGAGTTGATCGATACTCTCTAGATTCAAGTCTTGATCCACTTTGTAGGCAATGGAAAGTGCTGGAAACCACCCCCATTTATTATTTTCAGAAAAGACCGAGGCACCATCCGCACGGGTCGTCATTTCTAAAAGGTATTTATCTTGATAGGAATAACGCGCTCTTCCCATAAAGGAAAGGACTCTTCGTCTCCAGACATCTCTGCTATTATTGAGTAAAGTTGAAGCCAATCCATTATATCCCAAGGCATCATTTACAAAATCCGATTTGTCGAGTTGGTTGTATTTAAAGTTTTGTTCATCATAGGAATGCACTCCTGTAAAATCTAGATTGTGCAGCTCGTTGTCCAACACTTGGTAGTTTACAATATGCTCTACGAGCAATTGTTTGTATTGGGTGTCAATCAATACTCCTACTCCATTAATTCCTTCATCTCCTGCGGAATGTAAGGAGGATCTGTAGGTTCCTTGATCTGTATTTCTATTTCTGTAAAACGTTTTTAGCGAATAGGTCAATTGCGGTGCTAGGTCGTAATTAAACCTCAAACTGATATCGGTTAGATTGGTCTCTGTTTCGTCCACAGATTCTCTTTGATCCCACAAGGGATTTATAGCGGAAGCGTTTTCTTGCCCAAAGTAGTATTTTACCAAGTTTCCTTCGTCGTCATAAGGCTTAGCAATGGGGCTGATGTTCGCGAGAAAAAGCCCCCCAGTTTCCCTGCTCTGATTTGCATTCTGGATATTGATAATCCCATCCAGACTAAGTTTATCGGTGAGTTGATGACTGTAATTCAATTTAAACTGAAGGCGGTCAAATCCCGAGTTGGGAATAATTCCGTCTTGGGTAAAATAGTTTAAACTAGAGTAGACAGTGGATTTTTCAGTACCCGACGAATAGCTCAACGAGTGACTTGTAAGTAGTGCGTCATTTAGGGCTAGTTCTTCCCAGTCCACAATGTTGTCATTGTAAATAAAGTCCAATTCATTTTCATTCCAGACAAACTTTAAGGGAGGGTTGTCCACGCCTAAACGAGCTTTCCAAGCGTCCATTCTAAAATCGTAAAATCCTTGACCGTCGTAGATCTCAAAGTTTCGAGTCAGGGTTTGTGTTGTGACAAAGCCTGAATAATTAAACGAGCTGTATCCAGCTCTCGCTTTTTTGGTTGTAACTAAAATGACGCCGTTTGATGCCCTTGCTCCATAGATGGATGTAGAAGCTGCGTCTTTAAGTATCTCTATATTGGCTATATCATCGGGAGCAATATCGTTTAGACTGTCGTAAGGAAGTCCATCTACGATAATCAAAGGACTGTTCCCTCCCGCTACAGAAACATTTCCACGGATTACGATATTTGAATTACCTCCCGGACGTGCGTCGCCGAGGTTCACTTGGACTCCCGCAGCTCTTCCTCTTAAAAGTTCCGATACGTTTGTTGTAGGGTTTTGGGTCGCTTTATCCACATTCACTGTGGCTACAGATCCTACAATATTGCTTCGTTTCTGAGATCCATATCCCACCACTACGATTTCGTCAAGCTCATTGTTTGGAGTTAAACTAATATTGAGCTGATCTGCTTGAGAAATAACACGTGTTTCCGTTTTATAACCAATGGAACTGAAGGAAAGCGTATTTCCTACAGCGACACGAATAGTGTATTTTCCATCAAAATCAGAAATCGCACCTGTGTTCGTGCCTTCTATAACAACAGTTGCTCCTGGAAGGGGCTCGTTGGTGTCAGCATCAGAAATGGTTCCAGAGAGGGTTAGATCTTGTCCAAAAACACTAAGCTGTATAAATAATAGTAAAAAAGTTATTAGAAAACTTTTATCCTTCTGCATCTTCAAAATTCTAAATCCGAACAATAATAGGGTTTTTTTTAAAAAAATAAAATTTTAAAGCCAAAATACTACTAAAATCATAAAAGTT
>CAXGYE010000119.1:0-5125 GCA_964013865.1 uncultured Flavobacteriaceae bacterium | reverse complement strand
CTTTCTTTCTGAAGACTATTTTAATCCTCAAATCGAGTTTAAAGATCCCAAAAGAGACATAGAAAATCCCCGTCTTCTTTTTGGTGAAAACGAACAATTTCTCGATCCAGGAAAACGTTATGAAAACAAGCTGAACCGAACCCCTGAAAACAAAAAAAACCCTAACTTATTTAAATCCGATCAGTACTTGGGTGATTTTCGCAACAATGGTAAGTTCGTTCAAATTGCTGTGCGTGACCACGAATCTCCCGACGGTGATTTAATCCGAATCATGCTCAACGACAAAGAGGTCGTGCCACGTGTACTCCTGCAAGAGCGCTTTAAAAGTATTGCTATCAATTTGGAAATGGGCTTTAACAAGATTGATTTTGTTGCTTTAAACCAAGGTACCTCGGGACCCAACACAGCGGAGGTTCGTGTTTTTGACGATGAAGGTAAACTCGTAGGTTCCAATCGCTGGAATCTGGCCACTGGTGTCAAAGCGACTTATATCATCGTAAAGGAAAAGTAATCTAGCCTTCGTATACTTCCAACATTCCTTTAATGAAAGCATCTACCTCATCCAACGTTCCTGTACTGATACGACACCAGTCGTAAAAAGGGGGAAAGGGTCTGCCAATGCGAACCCCTTTTTCCATCATCTTGGGTCCTAATTCACGAATGTCTTTTTTAGAGTGGAAAAACACAAAATTAGTGTGGGAAGGGACATAGTTCAAGTCTAGGTGGTCTAGTAGTGTGTAGATGTTCTTTTTTGCCTCTTTATTTTTTGCCAAAGAAAAACGGTAAAAAGCGTCATCCTGAAGTGCTTCTTTAGCAGCTTCAACGGCTAAAACATTACTCATCGCAACAATATTTTTACGAATTTGAGCCGCTAGCTCAGGTTTGGCAATCAAATAGCCTATGCGCAAACCTGCCATACCATAGACCTTTGAAAAGGTTTTGGAGACAATGATATTATCTCCGCGTTTCACGGCCTCTACCATACTGGGATAATTGGGTGTTTCAATAAAGTCGTAATAGGCTTCATCAGAAAAAACGATGGTTTTCTGACTTGCCACATTACAGAAATCTACGAGTTTTTTTGCGGGCACCAACGTTCCTGTAGGATTGTTGGGATTACACAGAAAAACCAGTTTTGTTTTGGTGGAAATCCGTTTTTCAATTTCATCTAAATCATACCCCTTATCTGCTCCTACGGGAACCCAATTAACCGTGGCGCCCCATTGCTTGGCATAATTCATCATTGCCAAAAAGGTGGGTTGTCCCGAAATAATTTCTCCTCCATTAGAGGCAAACGTGAGCCCCGCGATTTTAAGACCTTCTGTAGATCCGCCCGTCACAATGATAGATTCTGGGGAGACTCCGTGTTTTTTTGCTAAAATAGATTCCAAATCATCCGAATAGGCATAAGGGTAACGACAGCCGTGGACAAACGAATTTTTAATTCGCTCCTGAACTCTTTTTGATGGACCGTATGGGTTTTCATTCGAACTCAATCGAATCACGGGCTCTAAGGGTCGTGGATTAAAGTCTGTTTTTTCCTGTGCGGTCAACAAGTTAGAAGGTGCCAAAAGCAAGCCTCCGATCCCTAGGGAAGAACGCAACCAGTCTCTTCGGTTCTGCATGATTTATGATTTTTTTTCAAGTTTGCTCTTTTTTAATACAAATCAAAGTTTTTTAGAAAAATTGTCATTCCCTTTTTTATATTAAATTCATGGTATAAGTCCTTCGTCTTGCCACTGCTGTATCAAATCAATCGATTCTTGAGGTAGTTTGTTGCCGTTTCTGGGCATAAACCCACTGGCTCCTTCTTCACGTTGAATGCGGTCCAAGATTGAAGTAATTGCATTTTTAGCATTGTCATAATCAAGATAATTGGTCTGACTAGTTCCTGCGCTGTGGCATTCCCCACAATGGGTGTTTAGCAAGGGGCGAATATGGACTGAAAACTTTGTTCCTAAAGAGGTATCTTCCATTTCTGGTTCAGAAATAAGTTCTTCTTTTTTACACGAATACAGGATGGATATAAAAATTCCAAAAAAAGTAAGGTCATAACGGGCGAGGGTGTTTGTCATTTTAATAAGAGTTTAGGGTTTCACTAAAGTTAGCTTTTTTAAGTCAAACTAAAAATTAATTGTTATTTTTCAGTATGACCGTTTGGATTGTTTCCTTAGAATCATTTTTGCAAAGCTTGATTAGCCAATTAGAATGGATCATGCTCTTTGCTGTGCTAGGAGGGGGGCTTTATTTGTTTGTTCACAGTAAAGGCTACCCTTTGTTCAAAATCAAAACCGCTTTTCAACTCCTTTTTTCCAAGGAACAAAATAAAGGGATTTCTCGTTTTCAAGCACTTACTGCGGTGCTTGCCGCAACAGTAGGATTGGGAAATATCTCTGGGGTGGCCATCGCAATTCATATGGGGGGGCCTGGGGTTTTGGTCTGGATGTGGGTTACGGCACTTATTGGAATGATCATCAAGTTTTACTCCTGTTCCTTAGCTGTCCAACTCAGAGCAACAGAGGCACAAGGAAACCCATTGGGTGGACCCATGTACTACATGCAACTCGGAATAAAAAAATGGGGAAAACCCATGGCTATTTGGTTTTCAATAGCGGGGCTTTTTGGAGTACTTCCCGCCTTTACGGCCAATCAGTTGACCCAAACCTTTATGGATGTGGTTCAACCCAATTCCTTTCTCCTACTGGGTGAATTTCAATGGAAACTAATTGTCGGAATAGTACTATCCCTCGCTAGTGCAATAGTTATTTTTGGTGGCTTACAATCGATCGTAAAAGTAACTTCCAGCTTAGTTCCATTAATGGTGGGTTTGTACTTTTTCTTGGGTCTTTATATTTTACTTTCTAATGTGGGAGAGATATTGCCCACTTTTGGTCTCATTTTTTCGAGTGCCTTTGACTTACAAACTGCGGTGACAGGGGGATTTTGGGGCTTGGTTCTTTTGGGGGTTCGCCGTGCAGTCTTTTCCAATGAAAGCGGCGTGGGCAACGCGCCTATGTATCACGGGCAATCTCAAAGCTCCAAGGGAACCGATGAAGGTTTGGTCGCAATGTTAGGCCCCTTGCTCGACACCGTTTTGGTGTGTACTATCACGGGTCTAGTCGTCATCATCAGTGGGGCATATGAAGTGGAAGGACTCAACGGCATCGTGCTTACACTAGAAGCCTTTAGACGCCTCTTTTTTGGCTTTGGAGATCAACTGCTGATGCTCATGGTTTTTGTTTTTGGAATCTCCACCTTGTTTACCTATTCCTATTACGGGGTAAAATGTTTTGGTTTCCTCACCCAACTTAAGTGGGGAAACCTCTACAACTATTTCTACATAGGAAGTATCATCTTTTCCGCGTTAGCTACAGTGGAAGTTGTGATTGGAATCATCGATCTCTCCTTTGCACTGATGTGCATCCCAAATATGATCGCTCTTGTCTATCTATCCCGCCATGTCAAAAAAGAAATGCAGGATCGAAAGTGGTTACAGTAAACCTTCTTTTTTAAAAATTATTCTAAACTCGGAGGACCGGGAAGAATACGTGGCTTGTACGCTTCGGGCATTTTATTTTTTTTATAATCTGCTTTAACTGCTTCCACTAATTTTGGGTTTTTATACAAATCTGCCATGGTCATTGACAGTGCCTTCGCAGCGTAAATCATCCCTTTATGTCCTATAGACATTCCTGTACACGCTACAACTGCCCAAGAGTGCCAAGGGCCCCCGTCTGCAGCGACGGTAGCGGACATCCGAATGGTAGGAACGACTTGACTTACATCACCCACGTCTGTAGATCCACCTTGTGCGGGGAGTGTTTCTTGTATAGGAGTTACTTTCCCATTGATTCCAAGCTGGGGTTTCCCCGCTTCTTTAAGAATAGTATTTGCATAGGTGATTTCATCCTCGGAATAGGTGATTTCACCTAGAGTCTCTAAATTTTCTTGCATGATTTCTGCTCCCGTTCGGTTGACTAAAATTTCATAAATCCCAGAGATCAATTTAGTTTCATATTTCGTTCCTGTCATCAGTGCTGCTGCTTTTGCTATCTTCAAGGCGCGTTCGTAAAGTACATCAACCTTTTCTACGCTATTCTCTCTTAAGCGAGTCCAGATCTTTGCGTAATCGGGAACTACATTTACCACATCTCCTGCTTTTTCAATTTGGTAATGAATTCTTGAGGTGGGCAATATATGCTCCCTGTAATAGTTTAATCCTGTGGTATAAAGCTCCATAGCATCTACGGCGCTATTTCCATTCCACGGATCCGCCGAAGCATGAGAGGTGTCCCCATAAAACATAACACGAAAGTCAACTAAGGCTTTACTGGTTTCTGTTCCCGATACGATATTGTCTCCAGGGTGCCAATCCATACAAACATCGAGTTGGTCAAATACGCCTGCTCTGACCATCCACACTTTAGCAAAAATGGTTTCCTCTGCTGGAGTTCCATAAAAAATGACAGTTCCTTTCAGGGTTCCTTTTTCTATCTGTTCTTTGATGGCTATTGCAGCTGCAAGACTAGCGGTTCCAAAGAGATTATGTCCACAGCCATGACCCGCACCACCAGGTACGCGAGCTTCTTTTTTGGGTATTCTTTTTTGAGAGATTCCTGCATTGGCATCAAATTCTCCTAAAATTCCAATAACCGGTTTTCCTGAACCGTATTTGGCCATAAAAGCGGTAGGAATATCTGCAACATTTTCCGTCACTTCAAATCCATTTTCACGTGCGTAATCTTTTAAAAGTTGTGAAGAAGTAAATTCTTCTAAAGAGGTTTCTGCGGCCTCCCAAATTCCGTCACTTATTGTGGTTAGACTTTCTTTTTTAGCATCTATTGAAGTTTGAATATCCTTTTTGATGGTTTTCAAGTTTTGTCCTTGAAGTGGGGCCAATGCCAGTAGCGTCAAAGCCCCGAAAATAATTTTTTTCATTATCGTCTATTTGTTTTTTTGTTTTTTTATCGAAATCGCAAGTGTTAAAGTTAGTAAAATAATCCCCCCAATCGCATAGGGCCAATCGATAAATGACAATTTCGTGAACATGAGACCCGCCACAACAAAACACAGTAGGGCTCCAAGACCCAATACAACTTTAAGTATCCAAAGTAATTTCATCTGT
>CAXGYE010000118.1:0-5140 GCA_964013865.1 uncultured Flavobacteriaceae bacterium | reverse complement strand
AGGTTTGAGCTCCTCTAGAACGACCTTCTTTCAAGAATTTAGTTTCTTCAGGATTGTAAATCAAATCAAAAAGAAAGTGTTTAGAATCCAAATATTCATAGGGTATCGGAGGGGCTTCTTTTACATTTGGAAAAGTACCTAGAGGGGTAGTATTGACAATTAAATCAACGGCTTCAAAAAGTTCTTTTGTTAAGTCAGCATAGGCTAGCTGTCCTTTCTGAGGGGTCCTAGAAACGAATTGAAAACTACAGCGTATTTGATTCAAAACATAGTGTACAGCACCAGAAGCTCCTCCAGTACCTAGAATCAATGCTTGTTTTGGTTTTTTTTGAATGCGTTCTAATAGGGCTTTTTGAAAGCCTACATGATCCGTGTTGTGGCCTACGGTTTTACCGGAAGCTCCAATTACAATGGTATTTACGGCTTGGATTCTTTTGGCTTCTTCTGTGAGTTGATCCAAATAAGGAATTACTGCTTTTTTATAGGGAATAGTAACATTTAGTCCAGAGGGTGTTGCACCGCTGTTAAAGACCTCCCTAATATTTTCAATGGATTGAAGATCGAAATTGGCATAGTGATAACCGACTTTGTTTTCACGTTCAAATTTATCTTTAAAGTAGGTCCTCGAAAAAGAATAATCGATGTTTTTACCTACAAGACCAAATTGTTTAACGCGTTCTTTTTTTGTCATAAAAATCTAATAAGAAAAGAAGAGAAGCCCCTAAAATGATTGCTAAAAATACGCCAAAGGTTTCAAATTCTTTTAGGTTTGGAAGGTAATAATCATAATTAGAGAAGGTTGGGTTGCCCACGGAATTAAGAATCGGCTTTCCGTTTTCTGAGTATAGATATACTTTTGTTTTCCAGGGATAGACCAGCAGAAGAGTCCCCGTGATAAAACCAATGATGGTTGCCAAGGTGTGTTTTGGAAATTTTTCCAAGACCCATTTGAGCAGGTTAGAAAACAGTATCAATCCACTAAGCGAGCCCAATGCAAATACTCCCATAATGACTAGTAGCCTTTGTATAATTGGATCGGAGAGGGAATCAAAATCAAAAAATAGCGCTTCGGAAAGAACGAGAAAAAGTGCATTCACGGCATCTACCAGCAGCAGGTTGTAATTCCCTAAAATTAAGAGTAAAAAAGACCCTGAAAGACCAGGTATAGTCATTCCTGAGACACTAATGATGCCACAAAAAAATACAAATAACAAGTGGTCATTCTCCGCTACGGGGCGAGCAAAACTAAGTGCTAATCCCAGGCTAAATCCAAGCAAGAGGGTGATTAAAGTTGTCGTTTTCCAAGTTTTTACCTGTCCAAAAACAAGATAAAGAGATGCTAATATCATTCCAAAAAAGCTTCCTAAGACATGGGTTTCAAAGCGATTTAGCAAATAATCAAGCAGCAATGAGACACTAAAATAACTGACAATGACACCCCCAAAAAGCAAGCAGAGAAAACGTCCATTGACATACCGCCAAAAACTTTTGAAACGACTACTAAAAAGTAATTTTAAGGCTTTTCCATTAAGATGTTGAAAGGAATAAATAAGCGTTTCGTAAAATCCTCCAACCAGGGCGACAATCCCTCCTGAAACACCGGGGACCTTATTTGCAGCACCCATAGCAATGCCTTTTAGAAGCAATAAAAATGCTGCTTGGGATGAGGGATTTGTTTTGGTAGGCTTCATTTTTTAAACAAGACTTTACTTCTTTCTAGGGCAAAAAGTAGTACAAAGCCAAAGAACATTAAGATTAGGGCTTTTTCAATTTCGGGTGAGCCACCTTCAAAATGTTGCGGAAATACAGCAACAGTCATTTCAGGAGCCTCTTCGCTGCTTCCGGGGAGGTGGTTTTGCCAGGGCCAAACTTTATTTAAAGCGCCCAACATTAAACCGATTAATACCGCAATACTTTTTTCGGGATAGCGGTTGAGTAACCAGGATAAAAATTTTGCAAAAACTTTAATTCCCACCAGTATTCCCAGGATAAAGACACCTAAAATAGAACTGATCTGAACGAATTGTTCTTGGCTAAAGTTAACCAGTAGGTCTTGTGCTTGACGAACATTGGAAACAACTGTCTGATAGACACCCATCACAAAAAGAATATAAGCACCAGAAAGACCAGGGAGGATCATAGCTGAGATTCCAATAAAACCAGCAAGAAATAAATACCAAAGGGAGACATCATTTGATACAGAGGTTATTTGTGTAATAAGATAGGAAAGGACCGCACCTAAAACAAGAAATAGCAATGCAGCTAAATTTAAACGTAGCTCGGTTTGGATTAAAAACAAAATACTGGCAACTAATAAACCGAAGAAAAATGACCAAAGTCCGATAGGTTCATTAATCATCAGCCATTCTAATACTCGTGAAAAAAGAAGAATACTACTTAGTATTCCCCCAAAGACAGCTAAAAGAAACGAACCATTGAATTGTCTCCACATTCCTTTAATCCCTTCTGTTTTGAAAAATTTTAGGCTGGCCCAAGAAACGGCATTGATACTTGCTAACAGTTCTTTGTATATTCCAGTAATCAAAGCGATAGTCCCCCCCGAAACCCCAGGAACCAGATCTGCAGCTCCCATTAGCATGCCTTTAAGATAAAGAAGTACGTAGCGCATAATAGTCTATTGAATCCTCGCAAAGGTAGAGAACCCATTTTAAATTAATCCATTCTGTTTTATCCTATTGAAGATGTACTAAATTTGGAAAAAGGTTTTGAAATGATGCTTTCTCTTCTCCTGTTAAGGACTTTGGATTTAGTAGATACATCCCCTCTTCATTTCGTTCCAAAAGCAAGCAGCAACCCGCTACGCGAAGTGTCAGCTCTCGATTTTCTGGAAATGCAGCAAAGGCTTGCTCCGCAATGGTGTGGGCTTCTTGCCATTGTTTTTTTTCAAGGTATAAATCGATGAGGGGTACCAACACCTCAGGATAATAATGCCCTAGGTCGAGGATCTTTTTACTAGCGTCAATTGCTCCCTCTTTTTTACCCATTCTCAGGAAGAGGTCTACACTAGTTTTCCAAAGTTCTAAGGAATCACTGTTGTTTTCTAAGGCACACTCAATGTAGTGCCTTGCCTTGGTATATTTCTCTTGAGAAATCAAGAAGTGAATTAACGATTCCCAGCCTTTTTCGTTACTAGGTTCGAGTTGTACACATTTGAGATAAAATTGCAGTGCTAAATCAAAATTCCCCAATCGCTCATGACACCGTCCAATACATTTGTGAATGAAAGCGGTGGGTTCGGTAGTGTTTACTGCCACTTCATAATTGTCGATCGCTTCATTTACTTTACCTATCGATTCCAACAACTTCCCTTTTTCGATGTAAGCACCAGTAAAGGTATCATCGCTAATTATAGCAAAATCTAGAGCGGAGAGTGCTTCTTTGGTTCTTCCGGATTTCATTAAAATTTTACCCAACTGATGCCAAGCCACTTCGCAATACGGGTCAAATTCTAAGACTTCGTTTAAACATTCGATAGCGGGTTCCGTTTGCTCAAGTTGATCGTAACAATACATCAGGTTATAAAGTGAGGGGTAGTCTTCTGGGTTGTCTCCCAAACAATTTTTGAAGAAATACGCTGCCTCTTCATATTCCTCAGCTAACAGGTGCTCCATACCCAAGAGGTTCCATATCTCACTGGGGTCTTCAGAAATTTCAAGCGCTTGATGCAGATGCTGAATAGAAGTTTTGTGATCTCCTTTTTTAGAGGCTATATTGGCTTTTTGCAAGGCAATTTCTTCATCAAAGGGGTTCAGTTTTTCTATGTATTCGAGGAGTTGTAATGCTATTTCATACTTTTCGTCTAGGATGAAAATTTCACTTTGCAAAAGCATTAAACTGTGACTGCTGGGATGTTGTTCAAGCCCCATTTTCAGTGCTTTTTTTGCCAATTGGTGTTCTCCAAAACTAAGGTAGTGTACAATAATGTCTTCAAACTCTTGCGCATCAAAAAAATAAACCAGATTAGTTTTGAGCATTTGCTCAAATTTGGTGATGGAGGATTGTGTTTCTTCCGAATTGAAATTCAGCATAGATAAATTCTAAATACTTAATTTAAAAGTAAAAGACTCTTTAGAAGTAAATGGGTAACACCCAATATTGTTTTTAACAAATTAATTAACATTCAAAGGCACTAGAGGTTGTCCAAAACCTGGCGTATGATTGCACATCCCTTTCGAATTTCTTTTTCTGAGATGGTGAGTGGAGGTGAAATTCGAAGTGCTCTCTTTTCCCACAGCAACCAAAATAACAAAAGCCCTTGTTCCATGCATTTAAACACGACTTGATTTACCTGTTCGGAGTCTTTTAAGAGGGGGGCTAACATCAATCCTTTACCTCGAATTTCCATTATTTTTTCATGCTTTAATTCACTTCTAAATAGTGCCTCTTTTTTTGGAATTTCAGCGATGAGTTTAGAATCTCTCAATTCTCTTAGGGTTGCCAAGCAGGCTGCTGCCACTACAGGATTTCCACCAAATGTAGTGATATGACCTAGTTTAGGACGCTCTTCAAGTACTGCCATCAGCGCCCCAGAGGCTGTAAAAGCGCCAACAGGAAGGCCTCCTCCCATACCTTTACCCATCACAATGATATCGGGTTGTACATCAAAATGTTCAAAACCAAAAAACCTTCCCGTGCGGCCAAACCCGGGTTGAATTTCATCTAAAATGAGCAATGCCCCCACCTTTTTACATTGTGATTCAACTTTTTTTAGAAAGTCTTCTTCAGGAAGAATAAAGCCCGCTCCTCCTTGAATCGTTTCAAGAAGTACTGCTGCGGTTTTGTCAGTAATTTTTTCTAAATCTTTTTCGTCATTGAATCGGATGAAGTTTGTATCAGGAAGTAAGGGACGATATCCTTTTTTTTGATGTTCGGAACCTAAAAGACTTAGTGCACCGTGCGTACTGCCGTGATAACTTGCATAAGCACCTATGAGTTCACTTCTTCCTGTAGCACGTTTGGCTAATTTGAGCGCTCCTTCGATGGCTTCGGTACCGGAGTTGGTCAAATAGACGCATTCTTGATTCTCAGGCAACAATTCCACAAGTTCTTTACACAGTTGAACTGCTGGGGCTTGTGCAAATTCTCCATAGACCATCACGTGGAGGTATTTTCGGGTTTG
>CAXGYE010000117.1:0-5158 GCA_964013865.1 uncultured Flavobacteriaceae bacterium | reverse complement strand
CCTGGCGAATGTCCAAACTCGCAAAGTGCAGGCCAAACAGACGTACTTTGTGAATTATATCCAGCACTTCACTTTTGTAAAGTCCATCGTGGTCGTTACTAATTCCTTCCAAAACAGCTTCCAATTCAGAATTCAAATGTTCTAAAGAAAAATGCTTATTTCTTTTGGGATAAAACAATTGATTAAAAACCATTTCCTCCAGATTAGCAATGCGGTTTTCGAGTCCGGGAAACGTAATTTTTCTTTTGAGTTTTCGCAAGTCACGGTAATAATTTCTCAAAATTGAAAACTGCAAGCGCTTCGCTGTTTTCAAGGTAATCTCGGGCGTAACATAGGGGTTTCCATCACGATCTCCTCCCGGCCAAAAGCCAAAATCGAAAATGGGATTATCTAAATCGTCAGAATGGACAATATTTTCAGCTATATAATTGTAAATGGTACTAGCGGAATGATAGAATACATTTTCCAAAAACCAAATTAAACTTACCGCTTCGTCGTAGGGTGAAGGCTTTTCCTTTTTATAGAAAGGAGTTTTCCCGAGCTGTACCAAAAGTTTTTTAATGCTGTCTAAATCATCATGAGCAATGGCCATGGAGAGTTCATTGATAATCACCAATACATTGTCTGGATAAAACTGTGTAGGGTGAGCTGTCAGTACAATACGTACTTTAAAGCGCTTGATATAACCTGAAAGGTCGTTGAGCAACTGTTTGCCGATAGCGGCTTCCTTCATATTGCGAAGGGTGCCTCTTCCATGCATGTTGTTTACATAAGAAAAACTAGCGTCTTCTATAGCGTCAAATAAAACAACTTGTCGTTCGATGTATTGAATAAAATTGAATAATAAATCCTGCTGTTGTTTTAAGCTCAATTCGGGAGCGTATTGACTAAAAAAAGAAGTGACAATGGCCTCAGGATTTGCATTCGCTTCGTATTTATTGCGACAATGGTCCGCAAATAAGGGCATCAACAAGGAAGTTTGTTTGATCGTTTTAAAAGGAAGTGTGAGGAAAAGGCTGTTGTAGATTTGAAAACGGGAGAGTACTTTTTCGTTAAATCGTTCAATTTTGGGTTTTCGAGCCATTCGTTTAGCTTAGTTCATTAAAAATTCGGTGCATAAGACGTTTTTTATCATTGATGCTTTCTTCTAGAGAAATCATTGTTTCTGTTCTGGAAATGCCCTCTACATCGTCAATTAAAAAAATAATATCCTTGGCATGATGGGTGTCACGTGCGCGGACTTTACAAAAGATATTAAACTTTCCTGTCGTAATATGAGCAACAGTGATAAAAGGAATGTCTTTTAGCTCCTGAAGCACTTTTTCGGTTGCGCTTGTTTTCTCAAGAAAAATTCCTACATAGGCAATAAAGGAATAGCCTAGTTTTACGTAGTCCAAGTTTAAAGAAGACCCTTTTATGATTCCCGCTTCTTCCATTTTTTTAACACGTACATGAACTGTTCCTGCAGAGATCAAAAGACGCTTGGAAATGTCGGTAAAGGGTATTCGGGTGTTATCTATCAATATATCTAAAATTTTATGATCGATTTCATCAAGTTGCACTTTACTCATTTGTTTAAACAATTATTAGTTGAAAATGCAAATTTAGAGAAAGTAACTGAATTTCGTTGCGAAATCTATCTTAATTTAAACGCTTTACTGAAAATAATCTATTAAATTTTGGAGAATCGATCGTTTTGTCAGTTGAAAATTCCAAAACAGTATCTTTTTCTTCAGCAGAAAGAGTGACATAACGGTGCGCCTTAAAGGAAAGTTCCTTTCCATAGGCCTTTAGAGTAGGTTTAAATATGACTCCCCCCTCCTTGAGCTCTTCCTCGTATTGTAGGGCTACGGACTGATTTTTGTATAGAACTCCCCTGTCCTTGAGATCTAAATTCGACACTATCAAATCTACATATGCTGTGCTGTTTTCAGGAATATCAAAATAATGTTCTGGAGTAAACTTTTCCTCGCCCTTTAATAGGTAGTGAAGCAAAGCTTTATAGGATTTAAGTATAAATTCTTTCACTTTTTCCCGTTGATAATCATTGGGAAAATGACCTGCCTCAAAAAGAAGCGTAGGTGTTCCAGCTTGTGTAAATGAATCTCCTATACAATTGGGATTAAATTGGTCATCGTAGCGTCCGATTCCTTTTGGTAATTCTTCTTTTAAAGCCTGATGAATGGCTGCAATGGCACCCATAGCTTTCGCTCGAGCTGAGGTTACCGAGCGCTCCAGATCAGCAGAAGGAGCTAGAAAAGAGAGTGTTGCTGCCTCACCCATAGGACCCGCAGCATAGATTGTCCGTTGCCCGTGTAAGTTCAATGCATAATCAGGATTCGTACGTTCAAATAAACTACGCAAAATTTTACTTTCAGGCTGGCTGAGGTGAATGGCATCTCGATTTAAATCGACTTGATTTGCATTCAAACGTGTGTATGCTTTGGCCCCATCAGGATTGAGTTGTGGGATGATGTAAAAGGTAAAGTGTTCAAGTAGTGCTTTTTGGTTCTGATGTACTAACCAAGGAATCAGATCTAACAATGCTTTTGTTGTGGTAGTTTCATTACCGTGCATTTGGGACCACATCAAAACGCTGCACCGACCTGTACCAAGTTTTAACATATGTATGGGAAGTCCGTTTACAGATACACCCAGCTGTTCTTGTTTTATTTCTTTAGGAAGTTCACTTAAGAAAACTTCAATTTGCGATGGTGGTAGGTACCGTTTACAGTTCATGCTTTACTTCAAACGTACAAATGTAAACAAATTGATGTTTACAATTGTAGTTTACAGGTGTGATCAAGATGGACTCCATAATCTCATTCTAGCTTTAATTCGTATACATTTGTGATAAAATTAATAAATATAATAATTAATCAACTGTAAAAGAGTGTTTTACCTATATTATTTAAATATATTGTTGAATGTATATAAATTTGTTTGTGCTTTATATTATTGTATATTGCTAATGTAAATCACAAAAGTTTACAATGTTAAACACAGATTATTTTATATCTCGTCTTGAAAAACTAATGGAAACAAACCAATTGAGTGCTGCTGCTTTTGCGGAAAAAATTGGAGTACAACGTTCGTCGGTATCTCACATTCTCTCAAAGCGAAACAAACCTAGTTTAGAATTTATTCTTAAAATTCACGCTGCCTTTGAGGGAGTTGGATTGGAATGGTTGGTTATAGAAGGAGCGAAACAAACTGCACTTCCCCTCTTAACTACTGATGTTCCTGAGACTGATAAAATTGTTATCGAGCAAGACGAAAAGGCACTGACTAGTGACTTACCCCCCTCGACTCATAATGATCAAGATGTTATTCAAATTATCCAGCTTTATCAAGATGGAAGTTTTCGTACTTTTTTCCCTAAAACTTAGTACTTTTGGACGCTTATGCGACATTTTCTATCAGTACTCACTCTTTTATTTCTTTCTTGCTATAGTTTAGAACGTGACTGCCTCCCTTTTCATCAAGGGGAATTTAAGTTTACTCAAATCATAAATGGGCAAATGAAAAGCTCCTATTTTACTAGAAATGCAAACTTTGAGATTGAACGCTTTGAAGGAGCTATTGATACCGCAACGATTCGTTGGGTAAATGATTGCGAATGCATACTCACCAAACTAAACCCAACTTCAAATCAAGACAAACGTCCAATTCAAATTCGAATTTTAAGTACTGAGGACAATCGGTATACTTTTGAATATTCATTGGTAGGAGATTCGAAAAACAAACAGCGTGGAACTATTAAAAAAATCAAATGAACAATCCAAGAGAATCGATAACGTTCAGCTCTAGATTCCAAGAGTAAATAGAAATAAAAAGGGACAGTTTTTATAAATCAAGTGTAATCTGATTGTCATTATCTTCCGCTTCGGTATCCGCAGTATCCGTATCGACCTCTAAATCCATTGGATTTTCGACTACTTTTTCTTCTTCGTAAGGTAAAGCTTCTTTGAGTTCAATAGTTTTTATTTTTTTTTCTGTGATTTGGTTTCCCAAAGCCTTAAATCCTTTAACCGCTATGAATTCTTCTGCATTGATTTCAAGAGGTTCGGGTTGTTCTTTTCCTCTGGGTTTTTCAAATATTACCCGAAGTACAGGGCGCCACTCTGTACTCAGGAAAAGTAGCTTTCGCTCCTCTTTTATAAAACTGTCCTCTTTGTCAGTATGCTCCAAAAGAAAGCGTTTCATGAAATAGCGTTCCTTTTCTGGATCAAAATACACGGCAGTAAGCGGCTTAATTGGATTCCATTTTTCAATTATTTCAACCTTCTCTTCAAAATGTAAACTCAATTCTGGTGCTACGGCACGAACCCTACCTTGGGTAGTAGTAATCAATAGCTTGTCCTCTCCCTTAAAGGCTCCCAATAAATTTCCACGTTCTTCTAAATTCAACCTTCTTATCGCTTCATCAAACCAAATTTTTCTCGGTTTTAAGGTGGAAACTCCTTTTTCTTTTAATTCCACTTTACGGATAGGGTATTTGGTGACCGTATTTCCCCGTACCAAACGTCCTTTTATTTGAAGATCTGCAAAATCTAAATCCCATTTTATTTTTTTTATTGAACTCAAGTTCCTAAGCAGTATCGTCACTACTTCAGCTTCTCCATTGGGATTGGCTGAAAAATACAAAACAGTGGATTGTGGCTTTCCCTGGGTCAAATCGTACACTTTGTCTCGAGTAACTCCTGTTACCGCAAATCGCTTGATAAAAGAAGCCCCAGATTTTCCATCCCGGTAGATCATGTTGTAGATAGTCCTCTGGTCTTTTTTCTTAAATACCGCAACATGCGTGATGTTTTTTCCGATAAAAACTTTACTATCTACTTTTACCACTTGCATTTTACCCTCTTGGGTAAAGACGATGATATCATCTATATCAGAGCAGTCACATACCATTTCATCTTTTCGGAGTGAAGTGCCAATAAAGCCTTCCTCTCTATTGACATACAATTTTTGATTTCGAGCCACTACTTTTCGAGCATCAACATCATCAAAAATTCGGATTTCGGATTTGCGTTCTTTTCCCGCACCATAGGTTTTTTTAAGGTGAGTGAAGTAGCGGATCGCATAATCGATTAGGTGCTGGAGGTTATTTTTTACCTCTGCGATATCCCCTTCCAGGGCTTCTATTTTTTGTTGG
>CAXGYE010000116.1:0-5161 GCA_964013865.1 uncultured Flavobacteriaceae bacterium | reverse complement strand
TCCGCTTCCCAATCTGCTTTGGGCATCACTACAGTAACGTGATTTAAATTCCCGCTAGAGGTTGCAAAAAATGCTTGGGAACGATCGCTTTTAGAATTACATGAAAACGAAAGTACTGCAATAAGAATTAGACTGTGTTTTTTCATCTCTTTAAGATAAGGCGGCAATCCCAGGTAGCGTTTTCCCTTCCAGGCTCTCCAGCATGGCTCCTCCACCTGTACTAATGTAGCTCATTTTGGATTGCATACCAAACTGTTTTACAGCAGCGACAGAGTCTCCTCCACCGACCAATGAAAACGCCCCTTTTTGCGTAGCCTCTCCGATGGATTCTCCAACCGAAATAGTCCCATTCGCAAAATTAGAAAATTCAAAAACCCCCATTGGCCCATTCCAAAGAATGGTTTTACATTTTAAAATGAGTTCGTGAAATTTTGTGTTGCTTTTTGGCCCTGCATCCATTGCTTCCCACCCTTCGGGAATTTCCATAACATCAAAAATGTTTTGCTTGGCGTCATTGCTAAATGCATCGCCCGCCACAACATCCACAGGAAAGTGTATTTCTACTCCTTTTTGTTTTGCTTTTTCAAGTAATTCAAGGGCGTAATCGCAGTAGTCGGGTTCACAAATTGAGTTGCCTACTTTACCCCCAAGTGCTTTGGTAAACGTATACACCATTCCTCCGCCAATGAGCAAATGATCTACCTTATCCAATAAACTTTCGATAATGGTGATTTTTGAGGAAACCTTGGCACCTCCCAAAATGGCTAAAATCGGCGCTTCTCCGTTTTTCATTACTTTTTCAATGGCTAATACTTCTTGTTCCAAAAGTTTTCCAAAACACTTTTCTTGAAAAAATTGAGCCATAATAGTCGTTGAGGCATGGGCTCGGTGTGCGGTTCCGAAGGCATCGTTTACATAAACCGTTCCCAATTTGGAAAGTTGTTCGGAAAAAGTGCGGTCTCCTGATGTTTCCTCAGGATGGTAGCGCAAGTTTTCCATCAATAAAACGCCTCCTACGGGTAAGGCCTCAGCGAGATCTTCTGCTTGTTTTCCAACACAGTTTTCAGAAAAAGAAACCGGGACCCCTAAAATTTCTTCTACAGTATTGGTGATGTTTTTTAAAGAGAGTTTGGGGTCTTTTCCTTTAGGTCTTCCCAAATGTGAGAGCAGTACACAACTTCCCCCGGCAGCTAGTATGTGCTGGATCGTCGGTTGGGCTGCTTCTATTCGGGTTCTGTCCGCTACTTCTAATTTTTCATTAAGTGGGACATTAAAATCAACACGAATTACCGCGCGCTGGTCTTTAAAATTGATCTGATCTAAGGTTCGCATTTTAGTTTTTTTCAAAAATACAATAAAGGGAGGGCGGTACAAGTCATTTTTTAAACTTCTCTAAAATTGTGCGGTAGGGAAACTGTATATTTACTCATGATTTGGTCTCACGTTATCGGGCAGGAGCGACTCAAAAAACAACTGGAATACCTTGTTTCTTCTGGTCAAGTCCCTCATGCACAGCTTTTTACTGGAATTTCAGGGTATGGCGCACTCCCTTTAGCGATCGAATTTGCTCTGGGCTTATTGAAATCTGACCGCATTGATAATAAGCATCTAGGCTTAGGCAAAAAAAGTCAACATCCTGACCTTCATTTTGTGTATCCCGTAGTAAAAAAAGGGAATGAAAAAGTGGTGTTTGCTCAAGACTACACTTCCGAATGGTCCGAATTTTTAGACACACAAGCTTACGCCAATTTCACCTCTTGGTTTGATGCAATTCAGGTGGGAAATAAACAAGGCATGATCAATGTTGGGGAGGTTGAAAAACTACACCAAAAAATGTATCTCAAAGCGTTTTATGGAAAACGAAAGGTTTGTGTTCTTTGGGGGCTGGAAAAAATGAACGCCCAAGCCTCCAATGCTTTTCTCAAATTGTTAGAAGAACCTCCAAAAGACACCTTTTTCCTTCTAATTGCCGAAGATGCTGAACTTGTATTACCCACGCTTTTATCGCGTTGTCAACAGCTCACTTTAGGTCCCATAGAGGCTGCAGCATTGAAAGATACTTTACCTGAGGCAACTCAAAATGCGGACCAGCTATTAACTCAAGCTGAAGGAGACTATTATCGTCTTCGTCAAATGCTGGAACAGAGCGAAAATTCGGAGCGTGAAATGCTATTGGTTGAAGGATTACGCTGTGCTTTTAAAGCCAAAGGAAATAAAGCAATTGTTGAAGAGTTAATGGGTTGGGCGGGGAAGCTTGCTGCCTTAGGTCGGGAAGAACAAAAAGCATTTTTGACCTACGGAATCCAATTTTTTAGAGATGCCTTTTTCTTAAACTACCCCCTAAACCAAATAGTTCATTTTAGGTCTGAAACCGGTTTTGAGCTTTCCAAATTTGCACCCTATGTGCACCCAGAAAACGTCCAAGACTTGGTCTCCCTTTTTGAAAAAACCCACTATCATGTGGTACGAAATGGAAGTGCAAAAATGCTTTTCGCAGACCTCGCCTTAAAGTTGACTCGCCTGATCAACCTTCCTCAGAAGCAACAGACTTAGAAAAAACATAAATCAACGAAGAATATTCCCCTGTAAAACGGGCCTTAAGGTTAGACAATAACCCGATTGCAATTCCTCGGACAAAGGGAAAGGAAGATCCTCGATGTTTTTCAGACAGGTATGAAATGTAAAGCGCGTCATACCAAAGAGGATGTGTCTCTTTTAAAGAAAACCCCTTGGATTGTAGCAAAGAAGTGACACCCTTTGAGGTAAAATGCCACAGATGCCTAGGGACGTCCCACGCTGCCCAGTTTTCGGCATAGAATCTTGATTCATAGCTGTTTAAGTTCGGTAAGGCTATAACGATAATTCCCTTTTTGTTCAGATGCACTGCTAGAGTTTCAAGAGTACTTTCAGGATCGGGAAGGTGTTCCAAAACATGCCATAGTGTAATGATGTCATAGCGTGCTGTTTTGGGAATTGACTCAAGCGACTTGTACATCGGAAGCCCCTTTTCTTTTGCGATGGCTCTTGGAGAATCCATTGGCTCTAGTCCACTAACGTGATATCTTTCATTCTTCATGTATTCGCAAAAAGCACCTAGTCCCGCTCCAAAATCAAAAAGTGTTTTGTTTGAACTTGCTTTTTTAATTAAAGAAGCCTTGTAGCGAAACATTTTATTTTGGACTACAGAATATATTTTGTCAATGAAAGAAGTGCCTTTTTCGTTGTGAGAAGTATAGTCCTGCGATTCGTAATATCTTGAAAGATTAAGGCCAGAAGGGATTTGGGTTTTAGCGATTCCTTTGCTCGGGTCCCAATGGATTTCAAAAACCTCCCCGCTCACAAGATGGTCTTTCGCTTTAATAAGATGGTCTTTAAATATCATTTTGTTCCACGTGAAACAATTTATTACCTGCCCATAGACACAAGGAGCACACTAATGTCACTCGGATTGATTCCGCTGATTCGCGAAGCCTGTGCAAGGGTCTTTGGACGAAGTTTATTTAACTTCTCTTTGGCTTCATAAGATAAAGAAGCCAGGGCGTCAAAATCAAAATTTATAGGGATACTTATGTTTTCAAGGCGTTTGAGTTTGTCAGCATTTCTCTTTTCCTTTTCGATATAGCCCGCATATTTAACTTCTATTTCTGCTTGTTCAAAAATGGTGTCGTCCATTTTATTTGTGACCAGATACTCGTTGAGCGTTTCAAAACTATTGAAGTCTTTTCGCGTGATGTTCGGTCGTGCCAAGAGCTTGGCATATTTATCGGTTTGGTTAACAGGGCTTGCTGATTTTTCTTTTAGTAGTTGATTTGTGGCTTCCAAAGGGAAACTCTGTTTTTTAAGGTAGGCGACCAGGCTGCTTCTCTTGCGAAGTTTTTCTTCCACATTCTGTAAGCGTTGGTCCGAGGCTAATCCTAGAGCGTGTGATCTAGGGGTAAGACGCTCGTCGGCGTTATCTTGGCGCAGTAGTGTTCTGTATTCAGCGCGTGAGGTAAACATGCGGTAGGGCTCCTCCGTGCCTTTTAAAATAAGATCATCTATCAAGACACCAATATAAGCTTCCTCCCTCCCCAGTACGAATGGGGTCTTTTCCTTATGCTTCAAATGGGCGTTGATTCCTGCCATGATTCCCTGCGCTCCCGCTTCCTCATATCCCGTAGTTCCATTAATTTGACCAGCGAAAAATAAATTTTGGATTAATTTAGTTTCTAAACTATGGAAGAGCTGTGTGGGTGGGAAATAGTCATATTCTATGGCGTAGCCCGGTCTAAAGAATTTAACCTGTTCAAAGCCTTTTACGGATTTTAGTGCCGTGTACTGAATGTCATCAGGTAAAGAAGTAGAAAAGCCGTTGACGTAAACCTCTACGGTATTCCATCCTTCAGGCTCTACAAATATTTGATGCTGTGACTTGTCCGCAAAGCGATTAATCTTGTCTTCTATGGAGGGACAGTAGCGCGGACCTGTACTTTGTATGGCGCCATTGAACATGGGCGAGCGATCGAAACCTGAGCGCAGGATATCGTGAACTTCTAAATTGGTGTGCGTGATATAGCAACTACGTTGTTTTGTAAGGGGTGCTGTATTGTCTGAAAAAGAAAACTTGGATGGGTTTTCATCTCCTGGTTGTTCTAGCATCTTTGAAAAATCCAGAGAGCGTCCGTCTACACGAGGCGGTGTACCCGTCTTCATCCTACCGGAAAGAAAGCCTAGCTTTTCTAATGCGCCCGTAAGCCCCGTTGCTGCTTTTTCTCCAGCACGTCCTCCGCCAAAGTTCTTTTCACCTATATGAATAAGTCCATTTAAAAAAGTTCCGTTTGTTAATACAACAGACTTCCCATAAATCTTAATTCCCAAAGAAGTCACTACCCCCACAACCTGTTGGTGCTCTACAATGAGATTGACAACCATCTCCTGATAGAAATCAATCAAGGGGGTTTGTTCTAACATCGATCTCCATTCTAAGGTAAACAGACTTCGGTCCGATTGCACTCTAGGGCTCCACATCGCAGGACCTTTGGATTGATTTAGCATTTTGTATTGGATCGCGCTGCGATCGGAGACTATACCGCTATAGCCGCCAAGCGCATCAATTTCTCTAACAATCTGACCTTTCGCAATTCCTCCCATCGCTGGATTGCACGACATTTGTGCAACGTTT
>CAXGYE010000115.1:0-5205 GCA_964013865.1 uncultured Flavobacteriaceae bacterium | reverse complement strand
ATTTTTGAAATTACCCTTTCCAACCTGCGCGCACAGGGTGAAATTGACGAAAAAGACTTTATGGATCGCGCCAAACTGCTCTGTTCTTTAGGTCATGTAGTAATGATTTCAAACTTTAAAGAATACTACAAGCTGGTGGACTACCTTTCCCAATACACCAAAAAACAAATGGCATTGAGCATGGGAGTCAACAATTTTGTGGAAATTTTTGATGAACAATACTACCAAGACCTAGGGGGAGGAATACTAGAAGCCTTTGGAAAGATGTTTTACAACAACCTCAAAGTGTATCTCTACCCGATGAAAGACGATAATGGTACGGTCATAAACAGTACCAACCTCAAGCTCCACCCCCGAATGAAAGATTTCTACAAATTCTTTAAATACAACGGGAAGGTGGTCGATATTTTTGATTTTGAAGAAGAGTACCTCAACATTTTTAGCAGAAAAATTCTTCAACAAATTCGCGATGGAGAACCAGACTGGGAAAAACACCTACCCGAAGGAATTGCCGAACTCATTAAGAAAAATCAAATGTTTGGGATTAAGTCTTAGCTTTTTTTTCGCTTTATCTTTATCCTTACTTGGTCTATCCTTCTTATGAAAACTGCTTATCACATTCTCAACGGAGACGCACTTCTCCATCAATTTCCCGATTCAGTAGAAGGAACTAGACTGGTCTGCAGGGAATGTTTGGTGGAAGGTCCTGTACGTGAGAGTTCGCTGTCCCAATTTTTTGAAGAACGAAAAACCTACCTCAACGAACACTACGGGAAAGAAGTTCAACTGGAGTATAAAAAAGAAGTTGCAGCCCTATTTTATCAAATTCTAAAACTCCCCGATTCCGCCGAAATCAATCTCTGGTTTGAAGACGATTTGTTTTGTCAAGTCAATCTGTGGTTTTGCCTCTTTTTACTCCAAAAAAAAGGGCATCAGGGTGCTCTTTTTTTGGTACACCCTCCACAACACACTCCCTATGCGTTTGGAAAAGTAAGTCGCAGCGAATTAGAACACTGCTATAAACAGCGTTTGCCGCTAGAGGATCTTACCTCTTGGGCTTTTCTTTGGGAGGCCTTTCAAAAATCAGATTTCGATCGCTTAAAAACAGTAGCCGCTGGACTGAAAGACACCTTTCCTTTTGTTCCAGACGCGGTAGCGAACCATATAGAGCGTTTCCCCTCAAAAGGTATAGGACGTCCAAAAGAAGAACTAAAACGAATACTCGAAGAATTGAACACAAAGGAATTTGACCCTATCTTTCACGTGTTCTGCGAACGAGAAGCCCACTATGGTTTTGGAAACCTATATGTAAAACGACTATATAAGGAACTCCTAACCGATTTAAGAAGCTAGATTTAAGTATTAAAAAACCGTTAAAAGGAAGACCATCCTTAGTTTAACTTTTAGTTTTAGCTAAATTTAATTTCATTTAACCCAAATCTTATACCATGTACAAATCCAATCTAGCACTACTATGCCTAGTCGTCTTGAGTCTCAGCAGCTGTAAAAACATCCAAAAATCTAATACAACCGATAACTCAGAAATTATTGAAACGGCACCCGAAACGCGACAAGCGCGTTTTTTATTGGTTCATTCTGCTTGGTTAGGCGGTTGGCAATGGGAACAGGTAGCAAAACCATTACTTGAGGCAGGACATTATGTCTTTACACCCGACTTGCCCGGCCATGGCACCGATGCAACCCCTTCCAGTGAAATTTCAATGGAGCGCTATGTAAAAACCATTACGGATCTTCTGGACACCCAAAAGGAGCCCGTAATCTTAGTGGGGCACAGCTTTAACGGTATTACCATCAGTCGTGAAGCGGAATTACATCCTGAGAAGATTGAAAAACTAGTCTATCTCACGGCCTTTTTACTTCCTGAGGGAGGCTCCTTTTTTAAAGCGGTCTCAGGGGTAGAAGGTTCAAAGGCAGTAGAGAATTTTTATCTTACAGAAAACGAAGAATACGCATTGGTCAAAGAAGCCGAAATGCACAACGCCTTTGCACACGATATCCCGCTAGAAGCCTTTGAGGCTGCCAAACCCAGTATTGTTCCAGAGCCCGTAGCTCCTTTAGGCTATGAACTTGAGATCACTGATGAAAACTTTGGAATACTTCCGAAGTATTATATCGAATGTACGGAAGACCGCGCCATTCCAATTGCAGTTCAGCGGAGTATGTATGAGGGAAAAGTAGAAAAAGTATTCAGCTTGAACACAAGTCATACTCCCAACTTTTCTCAACCTGGGGAACTCGCAAAAATTCTTTTAGAAATTGCAGGCTTATAACAACAAAAGCGGTTGGTGAGAACCAACCGCCATATTTTTCTTGTCTTAAAGGGCTATTCTAAGATCTGAGCTGCGTGCTCTTTCGTTTTGACCTTATCAATAACACGTTCTACGACTCCTTTTTCATCGATGATAAACGTTTTACGATGAATACCGTCGTATTCTTTACCCATAAATTTTTTAAGTCCCCATATACCAAAGGCATTGATGACTTCTTTGTTTTCATCTGCCAATAAAGGAAAAGGAAAGTCAAACTTTTCGGAAAAATTGCGTTGCATTTTTACCGAATCTGCACTAACTCCTAGAAGGGCATACCCTGCCTCCTGCAATTCTTTGTAATGATCTCTCAAATCGCAAGCCTCTGCGGTACAACCGGGCGTATTGGCTTTGGGATAAAAGAAAACAACTACTTTTTGACCTTTATAATCGCCTAGCGACTGGGTCTTTCCTCTATCGTCTACTACGGAAAAATGGGGCACTGAATCCCCTACTTGTAATGTCTTCATAACTTAATTTTTTTTCTAAATTACAAAAGCTATTAAGAATACAAAAGAATGACCAAAAAAGAAAAAGTTGACTTTGTGATCAAAGCCTTACAGGATCTCTATCCAGAAATTCCAATTCCCTTGGATCACAGCGATCCCTACACTCTACTCATCGCCGTGTTACTTTCCGCACAAAGCACTGACGTTCGTGTGAATCAAATCACCCCGCTGCTATTTGCCAAGGCCAAAACGCCAAAAGAGATGATCAAACTGAGCGTAGAAGAAATACGTGATATCATTCGCCCAGTTGGATTATCCCCGATGAAATCAAAAGGGATTTATGGACTTTCTCATATACTTTTGGAAAAACATCAAGGCAAAGTTCCCCAAACCTACGAGGAATTGGAGGAGCTCCCGGCAGTAGGACACAAAACAGCTGCTGTAGTGATGGCACAAGCCTTTGGTATTCCAACCTTTCCAGTGGATACGCACATACATAGACTTATGTACCGTTGGGGATTTTCAAATGGAAAGAATGTTGTTCAGACGGAAAAAGACGCCAAACGCCTCTTTCCAGAAGAATTGTGGAATGATTTACACCTCCAAATTATTTGGTACGGCAGGGAGTATTCACCAGCCAGAGGATGGGATTTAGAAAAGGACGTTATCACCCGTACTATTGGAAGAAAATCAGTGCTGAAGAAGTTTAATTCTTAAGTAAATCTAAAGGATCTTTTTCTTCCTGAGTTTCTTGATACGCCTTTGAAAATGCCAAAATACGTTGAATCACATACTTGCTGGGCACCCATTCAGAAGTAGCAGATTTGTCTTGAGAGTAGTTTTTTGCCATAAATGAATTCTATACTACTAAGAACGGCAAAAAACATCAAAAATTGCTAGGCTTCTAAAATAATTTGATGTTCGGTAATCAATTTACGCAGATTGATAATGGCGTATCTCATTCTTCCCAAAGCTGTATTGATACTAACATTGGTGTTTTCGGCGATTTCTTTAAAGCTCATATCGCGGTATAAACGCATGATTAATACCTCCTTTTGATCCTCAGGCAATTCCTGGATCAATTTTTGAAGATCTTTTAAAACCTGTTCTTGGACAAGCGTACTTTCCGCATTTGGTGATTTATCAGAAATGAATTGAAAAATATCAAAATCCTCTTTATTCCCTACAGTTGGAATGCGATTGCTTTTTCTAAAATGATCGATTACCAAATTGTGTGCTATACGCATAACCCAAGGCAGAAATTTCCCTTCTTCGTTATAAGCCCCACTCTTTAGTGTGCGGATTACTTTTATAAAGGTGTCTTGAAAAAGATCTTCAGAAGTATCGCGATCATTAATTTTAGAATTAATAAAATTAAAGATCTGAAGTTGATGTCGATTAATCAGCTGTTCTAGTGCGTATTCAGAACCGTCGAGGTAACTTGAAACCAGTTGGGCATCTTTGAGCTGTGAGAATTGATTGGAGTGCATAATTAAATTACTTAGTTAACTGAACTGTTTAAAAATTCCGTAATGTTTAAAAGTAATTTTATGCTATAGGCGAACTATTTTTGCAAATATACAAATTTTTAAAACTTTATACTATCCTTTCCTTTTTTTAACCTTTTCTCTGCCCTTTCCTTGCTTCAAATGTTGATATTTTCAGCGAGTCCTTTCGGGTAGATTCTCATTTAAAAATCGTAATTTATGCGCCTTTAAAAAAAGCTATGAAAAACATTTTGGATTACAATCCGAAGACACACATCATTATCAAAGGAGCCCATTTACACAATTTAAAACACGTAGATCTTGCCATCCCCCGAAATCAAATGAGTGTGATTACGGGCTTGTCTGGATCGGGAAAGTCTTCTTTAGCTTTTGACACCCTCTATGCGGAAGGCCAACGCCGTTATGTAGAGAGTCTTTCTTCTTATGCAAGACAGTTTATGGGTCGTTTGAACAAACCCAAGGTGGATTTCATCAAAGGGCTTTCCCCAGCGATTGCGGTAGAACAAAAGGTGAGCACCTCCAATCCACGCTCTACCGTGGGCACCAAGACCGAAATTTACGATTATCTAAAACTACTCTTTGCACGTATCGGTAAAACCCATTCTCCGATTTCAGGAAAAGAAGTTAAAAAAGACAGTGTCCGAGACGTTCTCGATCAAATCAAAAGCTTAGATACTGGAGCTCGGTTGTTGCTTCTCGCCCCAGTTGAGGCAGAATCCCATCGCACTTTAGACGAAAAAATAAAAATCTTTATTCAGCAGGGATTTGCCCGAATATACGTCAACGGGGAAACGCAAACTTTAGACACCTTGGAAATTGCTCCAAAAAAGGGTTTTGACTTGGTCATTGACCGTATGGTGGTTCGCCATGAAGAAGACTTTTACAACCGCGTAGCCGATGCGATTGAGTTGGCATTCTATG
>CAXGYE010000114.1:0-5216 GCA_964013865.1 uncultured Flavobacteriaceae bacterium | reverse complement strand
CCGCGGTAGTCGCGAATGCCATATTTTTTATCATATACATAATCGGCATGTGAAGGCCTGTAGGTGTCTTGGATATGGGAATAGTCTTTTGATTTTTGATTCGTGTTGTGAATGGCAAATCCAATGGGTGTTCCCGTTGTTTTTCCTTCAAATAGTCCGGAAAAAAAAGTAACCTCATCGGGTTCTTTGCGTTGGGTGACGATAGCGGATTGCCCGGGCTTTCTCCGATCTAAATCTTTTTGAATGGCTTCTAAATCCAGTTCTATTCCTGCGGGACAGCCATCAATCACGCCTCCGATCGCAGGACCATGAGATTCTCCAAAAGTCGAAACTTTAAAAAGGGTGCCAAAAGTATTGCCTGACATAAATTCTAATATAAGCCCAAAGATAAAGGTAATGTTTGGAAAGTCTTTTGGAGTTTGTTTTTTTTTAACCTACTGGCCACTTGAAAATTGGCAGACCTAAATTCCCTCTTAGTAAAAGAAGCTTTAACACCCCCCACTCCCCCCGTTATTAGAGGGAACTTTAACCTAAATAATGCAATAGAAAATTTACTCCAGTCGAAGACTACTATAGAATAAGTCATTTTGCTGATATATTTCAACTTCATAACGAATCCTATTCCATAATCTGGGTTTAATTCCGCATGATGGAAAGCGTCCCATAAATTCTCCCTTAATAGAAGAATTTTTTTTCTTAAAAATGCGCATCTCCCACCTAACAAGCGAGACTTTTATTTATAACAATACGCACCCTCCCCCCCTAATAAGGGGGGTGTTTTACCCTCTTGTCTCGAATCGGGTTCAAGTCTGTCTTTCAGTTAGCATACCCTGAAACAGGAGGATCTACGTTTCGAATAGAATACAGAGCAAATTACACTAACGCACGCCGTAAAATTGTAATCGGGTGCAAACTTTCGCGCTGCGTTCCATCTTGGATTTGATGGCGACAGCTGGTTCCATTTGCTGCAATTATTACTTCGGGATCAGTTTTTCGTACAGCAGGAAATAACCGCTCCTCACCTACTTGCATACTAATCCCATAGTGTTCTTTTTCATATCCAAAAGAACCGGCCATTCCACAACAACCTGTGTTCAGCATTCGCACGGTGTAGTTCTTGGGTAGGTTTAGAATTTGGAATGTATCGGCTGGAGTACCCAAGGCCTTTTGATAACAATGCGCGTGAATTTTTACTTCTTTTGCTTCTGTATGGAATTGAGTTGCTTGCAGTTTTCCTGCTTTTAATTCTTGTGCTAAAAAAGATTCTAAAGGAAGGCAATATTGGGCCAATTCTTTTGCCGCTTTGGAATCACTAGCCAGTTTTGGGTACTCATCCGTAAAGGTGTAAATCGCGGAGGGTTCGATACCCAACAGCGGTGTTTCGGCTGAAACACAATCGCTATACAAGGCAACATTGCGATCCGCACAGGCTTTGGCTTGATCCAAAAATCCTTTGGAAATATAGGTTCTTCCACTTTCAGTGGGTGGTAGAATACAAACCTGATATCCCAAGCCCTCTAAAAGTGCTATGGCATCCGTTCCAATTTCGGTGTCGTTGTAATTGGTAAATTCATCTAAATATAAATAAACACTTTTACTTGACTTAATTAACTTTCTGTTTTTTAGTTTTTTATATAGAGATTTTTTAAGTTTTGGAACACTTCTTTTTTGAGCAATACCCAAAGTGGATTTGATCCCATTTCCTAAAATAGGAAAAGTTAAAACAGTATTTTGTAACCCACGTAGAGGTTGGGCAATTTGATTCAAGCGCCCAAAATAAGCAAAGAGTTTATCACGAAGCGAACTGCCATGTGTCTTTTGATAGTGGTATAAAAACTCTGCCTTATAGGTAGCAATATCCACACTGCTTGGACATTCCGTTGCACAGGCCTTACAACTCAAACAAAGGTCCATCACTTCTTTTAACGCTGGATCATCAAAGGCATTCGGTTCCTTGTTTTGCGTTAACACCTCTCGAAGCACGTTGGCGCGCCCTCGGGTGTTGTGCTTTTCGTCTCGTGTAGCCCGATAACTGGGACACAGGGCTCCTGTGGGTTGTACGGAACGGCATTTCCCTGCTCCATTACATTTTTCGGCAGCTCTGAGAATTCCTTGATCAGCAGAAAAATCAAAAGCAGTATCAAATTCAGGGGTCTCTTTTTGTGCTGTCCTCAAGTTTTGGTCCATGGGAAGCGGATCGACAATCTTCCCGGGGTTCAAAAGCGCATTGGGATCGAACAGGGTTTTAATTTTTTTAAACAGTTGATAATTGGCCACTCCCACCACAACCGGAATAAATTCGGATCGCACAATACCATCGCCATGCTCCCCGCTTAAAGACCCTTTGTACTTTTTAACCAGTTTTGCTACCGCCAAGGTAATGGCTCGAAAATCCTGAACTCCTTTTTTTGATTTTAAATTTAATATCGGACGCAAGTGTAATTCCCCTGCTCCTGCATGTGCGTAATACACTACTTCTTGGTCGAACTGAACCATCAGCTTTTGAAACTCTTCGATATAAGCTGCTAATTTAGGCAAGGGAACTGCCGTGTCTTCGATACAGGCCACCGCTTTGTGATCTCCCACCATATTTCCTAATAATCCCAGCCCCGCGTGGCGCAATTCATTTGCCGATTCTATTTCTTCATTCCAAAGTGGAACGGCAGCGTAGGCCAAACCCTGTTCTTTTACTTGATCTTGAAGGCGTTTTAGTTGCGCTTTTAGTTCTGCTAAGTCGTCCTGCCGCAATTCCAAGAGCAAAATCGCCTTTGGGTCTCCCTGAAGGAAGAATCTATTTTTTTGATAGCCTGGATGGTCTTGGGTGCAGTCTAAAATAGTTTTATCAATCAATTCGCAGGTAAAGAGATGGTGCTGCATCACAGGCTCTACTGCTTGCATGGCATCGGAAATAGAGTTGAAATGTAAAACCAACATCACTGTATTTTTCGGAGGTAAAGGCTCTAGTTCCAGCGTAATTTCGGTTGTAAAAGCCAGAGTACCCTCACTACCAGCCAAAAGTTTTGAAAGATTTAGTGGTGTTCCTTCCGAAGCAAATGGCTGCATCTTTATCAGTTCATCCACCGCATATCCCGTATTGCGTCTGTGAATACTGGCTTCTGGAAAATCGGTTTGGATATGCTTTTGGATGTCCTTTTGAGACAACGTCTCGAGGAGTTCTTTATAAATCTTCCCTTCTAGGGTTTGGGCAGTTCTTTTCTCTTTGAATTCCGATTCTGTACAATTTTCAAAACGAGCCACACTGCCGTCGGAAAGTACTACGTTCATCCCGCTGACTTTGTCTCGCGTGACCCCGTAGCGAATGGAAGTCGTTCCTGACGAATTGTTCCCCACCATTCCGCCTAATAAACAAAATTGTGAAGTAGAAGTGTTGGGGCCGAAAAACAACCCCTTTTCAGCCAAATACCGATTGAGCGTATCTCGATTTACTCCCGGTTGTACGGTTACTGTTTTATTTTCTAAATCTAACGCTAAAATTTTAGTGAAGTGCTTGGAAATATCAACTACAATTCCGGGGCCGACACACTGTCCTGCAAGAGAGGTTCCCGCGGCACGAGGGATAAGGCTGGGTTGATTTTGCTGTGCAAAGACAATCAATTTTTGAAGGTCTTCAACCGTTTTTGGATATGCCACAGCCAGAGGAAGCATTTTATAGACGGAAGCGTCTGTAGCATAGAGGGTTTTGTGAAGCGAATCCCATTCCAAACTACCTTCTAGAGCTTTGCTCAGTTGTTCTAAATTCTTCTCCACCTTGGTTTTACTCCTCTGCTTTAATTAAAATTTTATAAAGCTAAAATACGCATTAGTTTCCCATTTCCTTGCAATTGACTATTTTAGCCCATATTCAAATGGATTATGTATAAAAATTTATTCTTACTACTGACCCTTAGCCTTTGTGTTTTAGGTTGTCAAAGCAATTCTACTACTTTAAAAATTAAAGGTTCTTCGGATCTGGACAATGGAAGCACGATTTACCATATCGTGGCAGACCTCAATAATCAGCCAACAACATTAGACACCTTGACTGTAAATAAAGGTTCGTTTGAACTAGTCGCTGAAGTCGCTGAACCCAATATTCACTTTCTTCAAATTGCAGGGATACAAGGAAGTTTTCCATTTATTGCAGAATCGGGTACGGTTACGATTGAGATTTACAAGGACAGCCTGGGACTTTCTAAAGCCACTGGAACCGAGTCCAATGAAGATTTTATGCGCTATAAGTCAGAGACGAAAGTCTATATCGAGTCTTTAAACGGGATAGGCAATGACCTGCAACAGGCCATGATTTTAAAAGATTCTTTAATGGCAGAAGATCTTCAACAGCAATATCAAGAAGTCCGCGATCAAATTCAAGAATATGAGCTAGAGTTCATCAAGGGATCAACCAATTCCTTAGTTTCGGTTTTAATTTTGGAACGTTTTGTTGCCAATAAAGTCATTTCCATGGCCGAAGCAAAAACGATTTTTCAATCATTGAGTGAACGGGTACGAAATACCAAGTCGGGAAGAATGATTCAACAACAGTTGGAACAGGCACCTAAAGCGGAAGTAGGTCAAGTAGCCCCTTCTTTTGAAGGACCCAGTCCAGAAGGAACTACTTTTGCGCTCAACAATGCGCTAGGGAAAGTGACCATTATCGATTTTTGGGCAAGTTGGTGCCGTCCTTGCAGAGTTGAAAATCCGAATCTCGTACAGCTTTATCGTTCTAATAAAGAACGGGGTTTAAGTATCGTAGGGGTTTCATTAGATAGAGACAAGAATAAATGGATTAAGGCCATAGAAGACGATGGACTGGTTTGGGATCATGTGTCGCATTTACAATTCTGGAATGATCCAATTGCTAAACTCTATAAAGTTTCTGCTATACCCGCTACGTTTATACTCGATGAAAATGGCGTAATCATCGCCCGCGATCTTCGTGGAATGGAACTCTACACCAAAGTGGAGGAATTATTGAGTAAAAGCTAAAATTGTTGGTTGCGATATAGGAGTACACCTGCCAACACCAATGTGATAAACAAAATTCCTAACATCAACTGAGAGGTGTAAATCACTTCGAAATTGAACAGAATAGTCATCAAAATCCCACCTAAGGCTCCTCCAAAATGAGCAGTGTGCCCAATGTTGTCATTCTGTGCTTTCATACCATACAAGGTGTAAATCATATACCCAATTCCAAAGAGATATCCCGGAATGGG
>CAXGYE010000113.1:0-5217 GCA_964013865.1 uncultured Flavobacteriaceae bacterium | reverse complement strand
GGTTTTAAAACTACAGTGTTTCCGGCACCCACAGCACCCACCAAAGGAACCATAACCAGTTGGAAAGGATAGTTCCACGGGGAGATCATCAGTACCGTTCCATAGGGTTCGGACAAGAGAAAATCCTGAGAGGGGAAATTGAGCAAACTCCCCGAAACCCGTTTGGGGGCGGCCCATTCTTTTAGATTTTTTATAAAAGCGTCGATTTCTTTCTGGACCATCAAAAGTTCGCTGGTAAAGGACTCAAAAACGGGCTTTTTAAGATCCCGATCCAAAGCATTAAAAATGTCTTGCTCCTTTTCGTTGAGCACTTTCTTTAATTTTTTGAGATGATCGATACGAACCTTGAGGGATTGTTTTTTATGTGCTTTAAAAAATTGATAATGAGCCTCCTTTAGGTCGGTAATCATTGAGGAATTCATAGCTTTGTTTTCTTTTTTGGGTTTAAAGATACTAGAAAAAAACTGCACCCTTTTTATAAGGTTTGAATGTATTAAAAAATGAATTAAAATGGACTGATAATCAACATGTTAGATGGTAATATTCTCCTTTGAATATAAGAGACATTTTGATTCAACAGAAATAAAAAATTAAACAAAAATTATATTCGTTAAACAAAATAAATCAATGAAGCTCAACAAGTACAGCCAAGCCGTCACCCAAGATCCCACGCAGCCCGCTGCACAAGCGATGTTACACGCTATTGGGATGACCGATGAAGACTTTGAAAAGCCCTTGATTGGGATTGCTTCTACAGGCTACGAAGGCAATCCGTGTAATATGCATCTGAACGATCTTGCTCAACACATTAAAAACGGGATCAATACACAAGAACTCGTTGGTTTGGTGTTCAACACTATTGGGGTAAGCGACGGAATTTCTATGGGGACCCCAGGGATGCGTTTTTCTTTGCCTTCCCGAGATATCATAGCCGATTCAGTAGAGACCGTGGTTCAGGCCATGTCTTATGACGGAGTGGTTACGGTAGTGGGATGCGATAAAAACATGCCGGGAGCTTTGATGGCTTTACTGCGTTTGAATCGTCCCTCTATTTTGGTTTACGGTGGGACTATAGCCGCCGGTTGTCACAACGACAAAGAACTGGATGTGGTTTCTGCTTTTGAAGCTTGGGGAGAAAAAGTAGCTGGTACCATTGATGAAGAAGAGTACAAGAATGTGATTCGCAACGCCTGCCCTGGAGCGGGAGCTTGTGGAGGAATGTACACAGCCAATACGATGGCCTCTGCCATAGAGGCTTGTGGGATGGCGTTGCCTTACAATGCTTCAAACCCTGCCGTAAGTAAAGACAAGAAAGAAGAATGTGAGGCGCTGGGTGCCAATCTAAAAAATCTTCTTGTAAACGATTTAAAACCCCGAGACATCGTAACGCGAAAGTCTTTGGAAAACGCATTGCGTTTGATTGCCGTTTTGGGAGGATCTACCAATGCCGTGTTACATTTTTTAGCCATTGCAAAAGCGGCCGAAATCGATTTGACCCTAGACGATTTTCAAAAAATAAGCGATACCACTCCTTTTTTAGCCGACTTAAAACCCAGTGGTAAGTATTTGATGAAGGATTTGCACGCCGTAGGGGGTGTCCCGGCTGTATTAAAATACATGCTAGAATTGGGAATGCTTCACGGAGATTGCATCACCGTTACTGGAAAAACGTTAGCAGAAAACCTCGCTGAGGTTCCTAGTTTAAAAGAAAACCAAGATGTCATTCGCCCCATTGATCGGCCGATCAAACCGACCGGCCACCTCCGAATTTTAAAGGGCAATTTAGCCGAAGGAGGCTCGGTGGCCAAAATCACTGGTAAAGAGGGCTTACTGTTTAAAGGTCCCGCGCGTGTTTTTGACGGTGAATTTGCTGCCAATGACGGAATTAAAAACGGGAAAGTTAAAGCGGGTGAAGTTGTGGTCATTCGCTACGAAGGACCCAAAGGCGGTCCTGGGATGCCAGAAATGCTTAAACCTACTTCAGCCATCATGGGTGTAGGTTTAGGAAAAAGTGTGGCACTCATAACAGACGGACGGTTCTCTGGAGGAACTCACGGTTTTGTGGTCGGTCACATTGTGCCCGAGGCACAAGAAGGAGGAGCAATAGGATTAGTCCAAGATGGAGATGAAATTACCATCGATGCGGAAAACAATACAATCAGTGTAGCGTTAAGTGAAAACGAACTAGCGGAGCGAAAAGCCCAATGGGTTCAGCCTCCCTACAAATTTGAAAAAGGCGTACTCTATAAATACATAAAAAGCGTAGCGACAGCCTCAGAAGGTTGTGTTACTGATTCCTAAGAAGTATGGAAACAAAAACAAAAGTAAAAGCAACCCAGACCCAAGCAAAACCCTTGCATATTTCGGGTGCAGAAGCCGTAGTGCGCTGCCTGTTGGCTGAAGGTGCCGACTTAATCTACGGGTATCCTGGGGGGGCCATTATGCCAGTTTACGACGAACTGTATAAATTTCAAGATCAATTGCACCATGTACTCACAAGACACGAGCAAGGAGCCACTCATGCGGCACAGGGATTTGCACGTACTTCTGGTAAGGTTGGAGTGGCCATTGCAACTTCAGGCCCTGGAGCTACCAATTTAGTAACCGGTATTGCCGATGCGCAAATCGATTCTACCCCCATGGTCTGTATTACAGGACAGGTAGCCTCCCATCTTTTGGGCTCGGATGCGTTTCAGGAAACGGATATTATAGGAATCTCTACTCCTGTAACCAAGTGGAACTACCAAATTACAAAGGCCAGCGAAATTCCTGAAATCATAGCCAAAGCTTTTTATATCGCACGTTCAGGAAGACCCGGTCCCGTATTGATTGACATCACCAAAGACGCCCAGTTTGACACTTTTGATTTCACCTATGAAAAGTGTACTGGGATTCGTAGTTACGCTCCTTATCCTAAACTTTCCAGTACAGATTTGGAACAGGCACTGGAATTAATCGATCAAGCTGAAAAACCGTTTGTAGTTTGGGGACAAGGGGTTATTTTAGGAAATGCAGAAGAAGAGTTTAAAACCTTTTTGGAAACCTCTGGAATACCAGCAGCTTGGACTATTTTAGGGCTTTCAGCGCTTTCTACTGACCATCCATCTAATCGGGGAATGGTGGGAATGCACGGAAATTATGCACCGAATTTACTCACCAATGAATGCGATTTGCTAATCGCTATTGGGATGCGGTTTGACGACCGTGTCACAGGAGATTTGAACACCTACGCCAAACAGGCTAAAATCATTCATTTGGAACTGGATCCTGCCGAGATCAATAAAAATGTAACGGTGGATGTAACCTTACATGCAGACTGTAAAATTTCACTTCAGGAGTTAAACAAACGCATCAAACCCAAAACGTATCCCGATTGGATTGCCCGTTTTGACGCCTTGGATAAAATCGAATACGATAAGGTCATCAAATCGGATTTGTTACCAAAGAAAGAGGGATTGACCATGGGCGAAAGCGTGGAGATGATCAACAAACATTCTAAGAATGATGCCGTGATTGTTACGGATGTAGGACAACACCAAATGGTAGCCTGTCGTTATGCAAAGTTTAGCCAATCCAAAAGTAATGTAACCTCAGGAGGCTTGGGAACGATGGGTTTTGCCCTTCCCGCAGCTATCGGTGCTAAAATGGGAGCTCCCCATCGGGAGGTTGTCGCTGTGATCGGAGACGGGGGGTACCAAATGACCATTCAAGAACTGGGAACCATTTACCAACAGCAAATTGCTGTGAAAATTGTGGTTTTAAACAATGATTTCCTCGGGATGGTACGTCAGTGGCAGCAATTGTTTTTTGACAAACGCTATGCCTCGACAGAGATGGTGAACCCAGACTTTGTGACCATCGCTCAAGGTTTTAGAATAAAAGCAAAACGAGTAGAGAAAAGAGAAGAACTGGACGCTGCAGTAAAAGAAATGATGGCCTCTAAAGAGCCTTATTTCCTTGAAGTATGCGTAGAGAAAGAAGACAATGTCTTCCCAATGATACCTTCAGGAGCCAGTGTTTCAGATATAAGATTAGAGTAGAATGGAAAATACGATCTATACCATTTCAGTTTATGCAGAGAATAATATTGGTTTGCTGAACCGTATTTCTGCAATCTTTCTAAAACGTCATATTAATTTGGAAAGCTTTTCCACTTCTGCCTCAGAAATACCCGATGTTTTTCGTTTTGTAATAGTGGTACACTCCGATGCCGAACGGGTTCGGAAAATTGTACAACAAATCGAAAAGCAGGTAGATGTGATCAAAGCGTTTTACCATACGGATGAGGAAACGATCTTTCAGGAAAATGCACTCTACAAAGTAAAATCGAGTTCTTTGTTCGAAGAGCGACACATTCAGAATATCATTAAATCCAGTCATGCGACTATTGTGACGGTATCTCCTGAGTTTTTTGTGATTGAAAAAACAGGCTTTAGAGAAGAAACCGAACAATTGCGGAAAGACTTAGCACCCTATGGGCTGTTGCAATTTGTTCGATCGGGACGCATTTCAGTTACCAAAGCGAAAATGGGAATTTCAGAAATATTAGATTCATTTAAAAACAACAACTAGTTATGTCAAATTACTTCAACCAATTATCATTAAGAGACCAACTGCACCAACTGGGTCAATGCCGATTCATGGAAGCCTCAGAATTTGAAGACGGAATAGCTGCCCTTGAGGGTAAAAATATTGTAATTGTGGGCTGTGGCGCTCAAGGTTTAAATCAAGGTTTGAACATGCGCGATTCAGGACTCAGTATTTCATATGCCCTAAGAAAAGGAGCTATAGAGCAAAAAAGAGCCTCTTTCGTAAATGCGACAAGCAATGATTTTAAAGTAGGAACGTATGAAGAATTAATTCCTTCTGCTGATGTCGTGATCAACTTAACCCCCGATAAAAACCACACGCCTGTGGTTAATGAAGTAATGCCTTTAATGAAAAAAGGGGCTACGCTTTCTTATTCACACGGGTTTAATATTGTGGAAGAAGGAATGAAAGTTCGTGAAGATTTGACCGTAATCATGGTTGCGCCCAAATGTCCAGGTTCTGAAGTTCGTGAAGAGTATAAAAGAGGTTTTGGAGTTCCTACCCTCATTGCTGTTCACCCAGAAAACGATCCCCAAGGGCACGGTTTAACTCAGGCAAAAGCTTATGCGTTCGCTACAGGAGGACACCGCGCTGGAGTATTGGAGTCTTCTTTTGTAGCCGAGGTAA